>NZ_JBHVZR010000001.1:547450-562515 GCF_042879835.1 Pseudarthrobacter sp. NPDC058329 | reverse complement strand
CCACGGCCGCCTTGCTTACCCCCCCCACAAACGCGGGCAGGCCTAAATACGGGTAGCCCCCCGGGCCCCGGGCCTTTGGCCGCAACCCGCCAAACGGCCCGGGTAGGCGCTACCCGCAGTACGCGCCCGTGCTGGCGCTGTGTACCAGCTTGGCGTACTTTGCCAGGACGCCCTTGGTGTACCTAGCCGGCAACGGCTCCCAGCCCACCTTGCGGGTTTCGAGCTCTGCTTCGTCCACCAGCAGGTCGAAGCTGCGGGCGGCGATGTCCACGCGGATCCGGTCGCCGTCCTTCACGAAGGCGATCGGGCCGCCGTCGACTGCTTCAGGAGCAACGTGGCCGATGCACAGGCCAGTGGTGCCGCCGGAGAAGCGGCCGTCGGTGAGGAGCAGGACGTCCTTGCCGAGGCCTGCACCCTTGATGGCGCCCGTAATGGCAAGCATCTCGCGCATGCCGGGGCCGCCCTTGGGGCCTTCGTAGCGGATGACCACAACGTCGCCGGCGTGGATCCGGCCGTTGTCAAGGGCATCCAGGGCACCCTGCTCGCGCTCAAAGACGCGTGCAGTTCCTTCAAAGACGTCGGCGTCGAACCCGGCGCTCTTCACCACTGCGCCCTCGGGGGCCATGGTGCCGTGCAGGATGGTGATGCCGCCGGTCTTGTGGATGGGGTTGTCCAGCGCGCGGAGGATCTTGCCGTCGACGTCCGGGGGGTTGATCGCATCGAGGTTCTCGGCGACAGTCTTGCCCGTGACGGTGAGGCAGTCGCCGTGCAGCAGGCCGGCGTCGAGCAGTGCCTTCATGATCACGGGCACGCCGCCGATCTTGTCCACGTCAGTCATGACGTAGCGGCCGAAGGGCTTCAGGTCGCCAAGGTGCGGGATCTTGTCGCCGATGCGGTTGAAGTCATCGAGGGTCAGCTCGACTTCGGCCTCCCGGGCGATGGCCAGCAGGTGCAGGACGGCGTTGGTGGAGCCGCCGAAGGCCATGGTGACGGCGATGGCGTTCTCGAAGGCCTTCTTGGTCATGATGTCGCGCGCAGTGATGCCCTCGCGGAGCAGGTTGACCACCGCTTCGCCGGACTTCCGGGCAAATTCATCACGACGGCGGTCTGCCGAGGGAGGGGCAGCGGAACCGGGCAGGGACATACCCAGGGCCTCGCCGATGCAGGCCATGGTGTTGGCCGTGTACATGCCGCCGCAGGCGCCTTCGCCCGGACAGATGGCCTTTTCGATGCGGGTCAGGTCCTCCATGCTCATCTTGCCGGCGGCACAGGCACCGACCGCCTCGAAAGCGTCGATGAGCGTGACTTCCTTTTCGGAGCCGTCCTCAAGCTTTACCCAACCGGGCATGATGGAGCCGGCGTAGAGGAACACGCTGGACAGGTCCAGGCGGGCTGCTGCCATCAGCATTCCCGGGAGGGACTTGTCGCAGCCGGCCAGCAGGACGGAACCGTCGATGCGCTCTGCCTGCATCACGGTTTCAACGGAGTCGGCAATGACTTCACGCGAAACCAGCGAGAAGTGCATGCCCTCGTGGCCCATGGAGATTCCGTCCGAGACGGAGATGGTGCCGAACTGCATGGGGAACCCACCTCCCGCGTGGACGCCTTCCTTGGCGCCCTGGGCAAGGCGGTTAAGGGAAAGGTTGCAGGGGGTGATTTCGTTCCAGGAACTCGCGACGCCGACCTGGGGCTTGGCGAAGTCGTCATCGCCCATTCCCACCGCGCGGAACATGCCGCGTGCGGGGGCGGCGTGGATGCCGTCGGTTACTACCCGGCTGCGGGGTTTGATGTCAGGCTTGTTGTCGGTCGCGATCTGGGTGTCCTCACTCATAGGGGAAAGTCTATGGCTCCGTATGACGGCGCAACGACAAGCCAGGACCGGTAAAGCGCAAAATCGGGAATATTTCGTTCAAATAGTGGACTTGTATCTCAAATAGTGAGATGGGCGGCTGCCCCCCTCCCCTACTGTGGGGTTGATCACGCGCCATTTTGCTTCCCTGCAGGACCAGAACCCGGCTCCTGATTTGTGGATGGGCCCTTCTCACCCTCCCGACGCCCTGAATGCAGAGTTCCGGCAGGTCAAAGTGCTGGACAGCGATGATGACCCGACGTAGCGTCGGAGAAAGTGCACCTTGCCATCCGACTGAAGGACCCGCCATGGAAGTTGTCTTATTGATCATCCTGCTCGCTGTGATTGCAGGTGTTGTGTGGTGGCGGGTGAAGGCGAAAAACTCCGCCGCGGCATCCGGGGACGCCGGACAGGCCGGCACGACCAGCACCGCCGGAGGGACGCACACTGAGGGTGCACTGTCCGGCGGCAACGCAGCGGCTTCGGCCGAAGCAGCCGCGACCACTGGCGTTGCCGGTGCCGTCGGATTCGGCCGCCCGGCCGAACCCGTACCGCCCACCACCGCCGCAGAAGAGCCGGCCGCGGCTGCCGACCGGCCAGAGCCCAGCGCCACAGGTTCTTCCGCCGTGAGCGCCGGCGCGGCCACGGGCAGCACCGAAGCCGGAACTGGCACCGGCGCGGCGACGGGCGGTACTGAAGGCGTTCCGCATGAGGAACGCCGCCGCCAGGATGCCGCTGAATGGGAAACCCAGTGGTCGGAGGCGTCTGGGCCTGCGCACCCCCACAACGGACCTGCGCAGCCCCACGATGGAACAGGCCACCGGGAAGGTGCCGCACCGGCGTCGGCCGCTGATGCCGCCTCCTCCGGGCAAGGGCAGCCAGCGGGCCAAGCTCCGGTTCACCATCCGGAGTACACCGAACCCCAGGCCCCCACCCTGCCGGGCGCTGAGACAGCAGCTGTAGAGGACGCGGACGACGCAGGCCCCGGGGCGTCCTTTCCTGTCCCATCAGCGGGCACGTCCGGTCCCACGGAAACCGAAGCGAATGCGGCCCCCGCGGGCATCCGCCTCCCCAGCAATGCCGGAGCAACCGAGACCCAGGACCGGACGCAGTCCTCAGCGTTGGTGGAAACCGGGGCGGACCACACCCAGAGCCCGCTGGGCGGCGATGCCCCGGCCGTGCAGGAGCAGGAGGCAAGCCGGGAGCAGCCGGCCGTGCAGGAGCCACCTGCAGGGCACCTCGCGGCGGAGCAGCCGTACGGCGAGGGCTCGGCGTCTGCCGCCGCCGACGGCAGCGGGCCAGCGGACCTCACTGTGAAGGGTGTCGCCGGCGAGATGGTCTACTACGAGGAGGGACACCCCGAGTATGAGCAGGCCAGGGCTGAAGTGTGGTTTGAATCGGCCGCCCACGCCGAGGCTGCGGGGTTCAGGGCGCCACGGCGGAGGCGGATCTAGCAGGACGCGCCCAGGCGGGCCGGCCCGCCTGGGCGCTGCGCTGGCTGCGGCCACCGCGTCCCTGGCCCTGCTCCTGGCAGCGTGTACCGGCAACCCGGATGGAACGCCCACCGGCAGCGACGGGTCCCTGGGGACGCCCACGGGCCCTGCCCCGGAAGTGTCCCGGCGGATGGACCTCCAACTGAGCATCCCCTGGGCCGCGGTGTTTATGCCCGACGGCACTGCGATCATTTCGGAGCGCGACAGCGCCATGCTCAAAGCTGTGCGCGCTGGGGAAGCCAGCACCGTGGGCGAAGTGCCCGGCGTCGTGCCGGGCGGAGAAGGCGGCTTGCTGGGACTCGCGCTTTCCCCCGGCTTCGCGTCAGACCGATTCCTCTACGCCTACTTCACGGCCCAGGCCGACAACCGCATAGCCCGCCTTCGATTGGAAACGGCCGGCGACGGAAGGCTGGCCCTGGGGGAACCGGAAGTGATCTTCACGGGGATTCCAAAGGCCTCCACGCACAACGGCGGAAGGATCCGGTTTGGGCCGGACGGCTTCCTTTATGTCGGGACGGGCGACTCCCAGCGCCGGGACCAACCACAGGACCCGGAAGCCCTCGGCGGCAAGATCCTTCGCCTGACCTCCGACGGCGGACCGGCACCTGGCAACCCCTTCGGCAACGCCGTCTATAGTCTCGGGCACAGAAACGTCCAGGGTCTGGCATGGGACAGCGACGGACGGCTTTGGGCCAGTGAGTTCGGGCCGGACGTAAATGATGAGCTGAACCTGATAGTGGCCGGTGGAAACTACGGGTGGCCGGCGGTCACCGGCGCCCCGCACAGGCCGGAATTCCGGGACGCAAAAGTTGTCTGGCCGTCCACCGGCGAGTCCTCCCCCAGCGGCCTGGAGATAGCCGGCACAACGGCGTACCTGGGGGCACTTCGCGGCCAGCGGATGTGGACGGTTCCCATCGCCGGTGAAGAGACCGGAACTCCTGTGGCCCATTTCACACGCGAGTACGGGCGGATACGGGACGTCGTGCGGACGCCCGACGGCGGTTTTTGGCTGCTCACCAACAACGAAAACCCTGATTTTGTGCTGGTTCTGCCTCCTCCGAATTAGGCAGGGGGCACCCATGGGCCTCGATTTCACATGCACCGGAACTTCGTGTAGAGTTTCATGTCGTTGCGGAGATCAACGGGGAAACAAAAAGCCCCAAACGATTGAAACAAAAGATGCACCTCTAGCTCAATTGGCAGAGCAATTGACTCTTAATCAATGGGTTCCGGGTTCAAGTCCCGGGGGGTGCACCACTGGGAAAACAGCTCCTGGCTTGCGGAAACGCGGGCCGGGGGCTGTTTTGTTTTGTCAGCCATTTAGTGCGGGGCGGCCCGCCGAGCACCCCTTCGGCCTCCTCAGGAATTAGAGGGGGCTGACCGATGACTGGATAAAAGATAAGGCGTGACCTCAACTTCAAAAGAAGTTGGGGTCACGCCTGGACGCAGGCCGCACGAAACGCACAGCGACGCTTAGGGCGTCATGGACGGGTTTTCCAGGAGCGCTCCGGTTGTTGATGATCCGAACTGGCTGGCCAACTCCCGGACAACTGCCTTAAGTTCCTGCCGCAGGACATCGGGGTCAATGGTGGCGGCTGCCAGGACTGTACGCTCCATTTCCACCGCCGCTGCAACGGCTTCCTTGCCCCGCTCAGTGAGCGATACCACATGACTTCTACGGTCAGACGTGCTGCGAACCCGTGCGATGTGGCCGTGGGACTCCAGCCTGCTGAGGGTTTTGCCCATGGTCTGGGCCTGGACACGCACGTATTGGGCAAGCTGCGCCTGGGTCATGGGTCCCTGCGCGTTGAGAACCTCGATGGCAATAACACCCGCATGCGTGAGGCCAATGGCCCCGAGTTTTTCGTTCCAGGAGTGTTCGACGAGGCGCGCAGCAGTGGACAAGAGGCGCCCTGTGGGCCAGTGATCCATATCAGGCATAGCAGCAAGTATAGCCAAGTGTCGATTAGCACTGGTCCGGACGGCTTACTAGGCTGGTGTGTCCCGCCTGCAACAAGGAGAAAAACATTGGCTGACAGACTCGTAACCGGTGACACGGCGCCCCCATTCATGCTCAAGGATGCAGCCGGTAACGACGCTGGCCTGGCACCGCGCCCGGGCCGCCACACCATCGTCTACTTCTACCCCGCAGCTGCAACACCCGGGTGCACCAAGGAAGCCTGTGACTTCCGGGACAACCTTGCCTCACTGCAGTCAGCCGGATACGACGTCCTGGGCATCTCCCCCGACCCGGTGGAGAAACTCGCAAAGTTCGCCGCCAAGGAAGCCCTCAGCTTTCCGTTGCTCTCGGACGAGGACCATGCCATTGCGGAGGCCTATGGGGCCTGGGGTGAAAAGAAAAATTACGGCAAAACCTACGAGGGCCTCATCCGCTCCACCATCGTGGTGGATCCGGACGGCAAAGTGGCGCTCGCCCAATACAACGTCCGCGCCACGGGACACGTGGCGAAGCTCCGCCGGGACCTGAAGCTGGACGCCTGACCTGACGGCTGCTGACGCAGGCCCCGCCTGCGCGACGCTACAATAAAACTGGCATCCGGCGTCGTACGTTATCCAGCCCTGTTGACGGCTTGGGAAACGCTGCCGGGCCAAGCGCGAGTGGTGAAATTGGCAGACACGCAGGATTTAGGTTCCTGTGCCTTCGGGCGTGGGGGTTCAAGTCCCCCCTTGCGCACATTGGAAAGAAGAGATCCTCCGGCTCCGGCCGGGGGATTTTTTCCGTTAAAGCCTGCGGGGTTCGCCGCGCATCCGCAGGCGACATGCCGACAAACCGCAGTCCGCCCAAAAACTTCGTGACGTTTGACCCATCCGTATTCGTGCAACTCCCGAATACCCATTGAGACACCAGCCAAGGGCAGGTGCCCACCAGCCAGATGCCACGTAAGCCCCGGACATCCTGTCCGCGGCCGGCGAAACGCTAAACCCCAAGGAGAACCGAAATGCAGACAATCAAGCGCACAACTTTCACGGTCGCAGGCGTCGCGGCTGCAGCTCTGCTCAGCCTCACGGCGTGTGGCGGCTCGGCCGGCACCTCAAGTTCCTCCGCCCCGGCTGCCGCACCGTCGGCCTCCAGCATGGCCCCCTCGCCGTCAGCCAGCTCCTCGGCCGCTGCCATGGATCCGGCCGCGAACCTCGTGGGCCCGGGCTGTGCAGGCTATGCCGAGCAGGTTCCCAGCGGCGCGGGCTCCGTTGAAGGCATGGCACTGGACCCGGTGGCCGTCGCGGCATCCAACAACCCCATTCTGACCACCCTGACTTCCGCCGTCTCCGGCAAGCTGAACCCGAAGGTGGACCTCGTGGACACCCTCAACGGGGACGAGTTTACGGTCTTCGCACCCGTTGATGACGCTTTCGCGAAAATCGACCCGGCCACCATCGAAACGCTGAAAACGGATGATGCGCTCCTGAGCAAGATCCTCACGTACCACGTGGTTCCGGGCCAGATCACTCCTGACCAGATTGCCGGCACCCACGCCACCGTCCAAGGCGGTTCCGTTACGGTTACCGGCAGCGGTGACGCCCTTAAGGTTGACGACGCCAACGTGATCTGCGGCGGTGTCAAGACGAAGAACGCCACGGTCTACCTGATCGACTCGGTGCTGATGCCCCAGTAATCCGGTCATGGCTGAACCGGGGCCTGATCCTTGAGGATCGGGTCCCGGTTTGCGTTTTCCGGGCTTGCACCGCGGGCCTCCGGAAACGGGATTAGGGGTCAACTAGACTGGGTCCGGCCCGCAGTCGGCGGCGCCGGCAAGATCCAGAGGTGATAAACGAGTGCCCAGCAGTCCTTCGCGGCGGACCGTCCTAACAACCGGCGCCGTCCTCCTGGCGTTGAGCGTCACCTCGTGCACGGGCGCCCCAGCCCCTTCCCCGTCGTCATCCACACCAACCCCCAGCGCCGCGCCTGAACCCACGGCAACCTTCAACTTCGGCACCGCAGTGCAGCCGCTGGGCCTGGACCCGGCGCTGTCCAGCGATGTTGAGTCCCAGCGCATCACCCGGCAGATCCTCGAGGGACTGGTGGGCGTGGACCAGACCACCGGCAAACCCACTCCGCTGCTCGCCACGGAATGGAGCGAATCAAACGAGGGCCGGACGTACACCTTCAAGCTCCGCAGCGGTGTCACCTTCCAGGACGGCACCCCGTTCAACGCCGACGCAGTGTGCACTAATTTCAACCGCTGGTTTGCCTTCTCCGCAGACCTGCGCCGGCAGGCCCCCGGCAGCTCGTTCCAGGGCGTGTTCAAGGCGCACTCGGACGAGGCCGGGCTGTCCATCTTCAAAAGCTGCACCGCGTTGTCCGCCGACACCCTGCAGATCGACCTCACGCAGCGCTTCACCGCATTCCTGCAGGCGCTGACCCTTCCCGCCTTCGCCATCGCCTCCCCAGCAGCCCTGGCCGCAGGCAACGCCGATGTACTGAACCAGAACCGCGGCGGGCAGGCCATGTCCGCCTTCGGCGCCAATCCGGTGGGGACGGGTCCGTTCAGTCTGAAGTCCTGGGACGAAGGCAGCGTGACCCTGGCCGGCAATCCGTCCTACTGGGGGGAACGCGGCCAGATTGCCACCATCAACTTTGTGGCCTACAACCACCCGCAGGCGCGCCTTCAGGCACTGTTGGACGGCAGGATCGATGGATACGACGCTGTGACGGTGGGCAACTTCGACCAACTGGTCAAACGCGGCAAACAGATAGTTCAGCGCGATCCGTTCTCGGTGATGTACTTAGGGCTCAACCAGGAGATTCCCATCCTGCAGAACCTGAAAGTCCGGCAGGCCATCGAGTTGGCGATCGACAAAGAGACGTTGATCCGGAAGTTCTTCATCGATAACACCGCCGCGGCCACACAGTTTGTCCCGCCGAAAATCAGCGGGTTCAACAATGACGCCCCTGCACTGGGCCACGACCCCGCCAAAGCCAAGGAGTACCTCAAGGAGGCCGGTTACGCCGGTGAAGCGCTGAGGTTCTACTACCCCCTGAACGTCACCCGGCCGTACCTGCCCACCCCGGAAAAGGTTTACGCCGAAGTTAGCCGGCAGCTGACCGCGGCAGGGTTCAACATCCAGCCTGTACCGGTGGACTGGTCCGAAGGCTACCTCCAGAAGGTCCAGTCCCCGGGCGACCATGCGCTCCACCTTCTGGGCTGGAACGGCTCATACTCGGACGCCGACAACTTTGTTGGCCCCCTCTTTGGGGAGAAGAACGGCGAGTTCGGCTACCACGATCCCCAGGTCTTCTCGAAGATCAACCGGGCACGAGGGTTGCCGGAGGGAGAAGAACGCGATGAGCAGTATCACACCATCAATGCCCAAATCGCGGCATCCGTCCCCGCGGTGCCCATCGCTTTCCCCATCTCCGCACTGGCTCTCTCGGACCGGGTGGTCAGCTATCCGGCGTCGCCTGTCTTAAACGAAGTTTTCACTAAAGTGCAACTGAAGCCTTGACGGGCCAGCCCAATTTCAGTAGTAGGGCTGCCCGGGGATATTCTGTGACAGCCAGAGCCGCTGCAATCGGAGACTGATCGTGACCTTCATTTCCAAGACCCCACATGCCGACGTCGTCCTGATTGGCGGCGGCATCATGAGCGCCACGCTGGGGGCATTCATCAAGCAGCTGGAGCCGAACTGGACCATCTCCATGTTCGAGCGGCTGGACGAGCCGGGGCTGGAAAGCTCCGGACCATGGAACAACGCAGGAACCGGCCACGCCGCGCTCTGCGAGCTCAACTACTCCCCCGCAGCCAAAGACGGCTCAGTGGACCCCACCAAGGCACTGCTCATCAACGAGCAGTTCCAGCTTTCCCGCCAGTTCTGGTCACACCTCGTGGACCAATCCCTGATCGGGTCTCCCAAGGGCTTCATCAACACCGTGCCCCACATGAGCTTTGTGATCGGCGAGCCGAACACGAAGTTCCTGAAGACCCGCTATGAGGCGCTGAAACCGCACGCCCTCTTCCGCAGCATGGAGTACTCCGAGGACCACGGCCAGATCGGCAAGTGGGCTCCGCTGATCGTCAAGGGGCGCGATCCCAAGGAGCGGATCGCGGCTACCCGCGCTGCCGAAGGCACAGATGTGGACTTCGGGGCACTCACCAAGGAGCTGACCACCTACCTGGGGAACAACGGCGTCGAAATCAACTACGGCCACGATGTCACAGGCATCTCCAAGGCGTCCGACGGCGGCTGGAACCTTTCGCTCAAACACCCCAGGTCCGGGGAACACAGCAAGATCCACGCAAAGTTTGTGTTCGTGGGCGCCGGCGGCGGCGCGCTGCACCTGCTCCAGGCTTCCGGCATTCCGGAAAGCAAGGGCTACGGCGGCTTCCCGGTTTCCGGGCAGTTCTTCCGCTGCACGGACGAGACCCTGGCGGCGCAGCACAGCGCCAAGGTTTACGGCCAGGCCTCCGTAGGAGCTCCTCCCATGTCCGTGCCGCACCTGGACACCCGATACGTCAACGGCAAGCGTTCTCTGCTGTTCGGCCCCTACGCCGGGTTCTCCACCAACTTCCTGAAGAGCGGCTCCTACCTGGACCTGCCGCTGTCCATCCGGCCCGGCAACATCATCCCCATGCTGGCCGTTGCCAAGGACAACATGGACCTCACGGCCTACCTGGTCAAGGAAGTGGCGAAGAAGCACGCCGACAAGGTGGAAGCCCTTCGCGAGTACTACCCGGAGGCCAAGGCAGGCGACTGGGAACTCATTACGGCCGGACAGCGTGTACAGATCATTAAGAAAGACCCGCAAAAGGGCGGCGTCCTTCAGTTCGGCACTGAAGTCATCGCCGGCCGGGACGGCTCCATCGGCGCACTCCTGGGGGCTTCCCCCGGAGCCTCCACCGCGGTGCCCATCATGATCGAACTGCTGCGGAAGGCCTTCCCGAAGAACTTCAAGGGCTGGCAGTCCAAGCTCAAGGACATGATGCCCGGCTACGGCGTCAAGCTCGACGACAACCCGGAACTTGCGGTGGAGCTCGAAAGGGCGACTGCCAGGTCCCTTCAGCTGGAGAGCGTTTCCGCCGGCCACTGACCCCTTCCGGGGTTAGTGTCCGGCTTCCGGCACACAACAGTTTCGCCAAAACCCCACAGGAGACCGATTCGATGTTCCGGCTGGCACAACTCTCACTTGCAAACCGGGCATTGATCGCACTGATCACCGTTTTCGCTTCCGTCTTCGGCGTGATCACCATGTCGTCACTGAAGCAGGAACTCATCCCTTCGATCGAGTTCCCCCAGATCACGGTACTGACAGCCATGCCGGGCGCGTCCCCGGAGGTGGTGGACAAGCAGGTCAGCGGGCCGCTGGAGACTGCGCTGAACGGCGTGGAGGGGCTGGAATCCACCTCCTCCACGTCGCGCAACGGCGTCTCCCAGATCACCATGGTCTTCACGTACGGCTCCAACCTGGACCGGGCCCGGAACCAGATCGACCGGGCCATCTCCAACGCCAAACGTTCCCTGCCTGAAGACGTACAGCCGCAGGCTTTTGCCGGCAGCATCAACGACTTCCCCATCGTGTTCCTGGCGGTGTCCTCGGACAAATCGCTCAGCGATCTAAACGCGGACCTCCAGCGGCTGAGCGTGCCCCGGCTGCAGAAGATCGACGGCGTCCGGGGCGCCGACGTGACCGGCGGCGCCACCCAGCACATCGAGATCCTTCCCCGCCCGGAAGCCATGGCTTCCGCCGGAGCGACCATCACCTCCCTCCGCGACGCGTTGGGCACCAACGGCACCCTCGTTCCGGCCGGCACCCTTGAGGAGCAGGGCAAAACACTGTCCCTGCAGATCGGCAGCCCTGTCGATTCACTGGACGCCATCAAGGCACTGCCCATCGCGGGGGCGAAAAACGCCGCCACCCTCGGTTCCGTGGCCGACGTTTCCCTTAAAGACGACGAGCGCACCTCCATCACGCGGACCAACGGCGAAGAGACGCTCGCCGTCTCCGTCACCAAGAAGCCCGAAGGTGACACGGTAGGCATCTCGCATGCCGTACGTGGCACGCTTGGCGAGCTGGAGGCCGAACTGGGATCGAACGCGAAGTTCACGCCGGTGTTCGACCAGGCCCCGTTCATCGAAAAATCCATCAAGGACCTCACCACCGAGGGCCTGCTGGGACTGGGCTTCGCCGTCGCCGTCATCCTGGTGTTCCTGATGTCTGCCCGCTCCACGCTTGTGACTGCCGTGTCCATCCCGCTCTCGCTGCTCATCACGTTCATCGGCCTGTCCGCCACCGGGTACTCGCTGAACATCCTCACGCTCGGGGCGCTCACCATTGCTATCGGCCGGGTAGTGGACGACTCGATCGTGGTCATCGAAAACATCAAGCGTCATCTCAGCTACGGGGAAGACAAAGTCACCGCCATCCTGACAGCCATCAGGGAAGTGGCCGGCGCCATCACAGCCTCCACCCTCACCACCGTGGCGGTCTTCCTCCCCATCGCTTTCGTGGGCGAACTGGCGGGCGAGCTATTCAGGCCTTTCGCACTCACAGTCACCATGGCCTTGCTGGCCTCCCTGCTGGTCTCGCTGACCATAGTTCCGGTGCTCGCCTACTGGTTCCTGCGTAATCCCGGATACAGCCCGGGCAGCGACGCCGCCAACCGGAACGCGGCCGAGGCACGGGCCAAAGCGTTGGAAGCGGAACAGCGCAGCAGGCTGCAGCGGGGCTACCTGCCCATCCTCTCTAAGACACAGAAGCATCCCGTCATCACCCTCGTGGCCGCCGCCCTGGTCCTGGGAGCCACCGCCGCCATGACGCCGCTGCTGGCCACGAACCTGCTGGGCAACTCCGGCCAGAACAGCCTGACTGTCCGCCAGGTACTCCCGGCCGGCACCAGCCTCCCGGACACCAGTGCCGCAGCCATCCGCCTCGAGGGGGTGCTGCGCGGGATCGACGGCGTCCGCGACGTCCAGCTGACGTCCGGCAATGCCCAGGCTGGTTTTGCCGCACTTACCTCTACCGGTTCCTCGAATTCCACCTTCACGGTGGTGACGGATGAGAAGGCGGACCAGGAGCAGCTGCAGGAGACCGTGCGGAACGAGCTGACAAAGGTCCCCGACTCCGGGAAGATTTCGGTGGGCACCCAGCAGGGCGGCTTCGGCACCTCGTCAACGGTGGACATCACCATCAAGGCCGCCACTACGGCAGACCTGCAGGCAGCAAGCGACGCCATGGTCGAGGCCATGACGGGCGTCCCGGGCACCAGTGAGGTGGCAACCAACCTTGCCGCCAGCCAGCCGGTGGTACAGGTGAAAGTAGACAGGGCGAAAGCTGTGGCCGCCGGCCTTAACGAAGAACAGGTGGCCGGGGTACTCGCCTCGACCATCAGCCCCATCCCCGCCGGAACCGTCCGGATCGACACCAACGACTTTCCCGTCCAAATCGGCCAGGGCACCAGGTTCACAAGCATCGATGCCGTCCGCAGCGTCCCGCTGCCGGCCGCGGGCGCCCCCGTGACGCTGGGCAGCATCGCCTCCGTGGAACAGGTGGACGTGCCGGTATCCATCACGGCCAGCAACGGCCAGCGCACGGCGCGCGTCTCCGTGACGCCGTCGGAATCCAACCTCGGTGCGGTCAACGCGGAGGTGCAAAAACGCCTCGAAGGGGTGCAGCTGCCGGCGGGTGTCACCGCGGAACTCGGCGGCGCCACTACCCAGCAGCAGGAGTCCTTCCAGCAACTCGGGCTTGCCCTGCTGGCCGCGATCGCCATCGTGTACGTGATTATGGTGGCCACGTTCAAGTCGCTCATCCAGCCGTTGATCCTGTTGGTCTCGGTGCCTTTTGCGGCCACCGGAGCCGTGGTCCTGCTCCTGGCAACGGGGGTTCCGCTGGGGCTGCCTTCGTTGATCGGCATGCTGATGCTGGTGGGAATCGTGGTCACGAACGCCATTGTGCTCATCGACCTCATCAACCAGTACCGGCAGCCACGGGATGGGCGGCCGGGAATGAACGTGGCTGATGCGATCACGCATGGCGCCCGCCAGCGTCTCCGCCCGATCCTGATGACGGCCTTGGCCACCGTCTTTGCCCTCACCCCCATGGCGCTGGGCCTTACCGGTGGCGGAGGTTTCATCTCCCAGCCGCTGGCCGTGGTGGTCATCGGCGGCCTGATCTCCTCCACCGCCCTCACCCTGGTGCTGGTCCCTGTGCTCTACCGCCTCGTGGAAGGCCGCCGCGAACGGAAAGCATTGCTCCGGGAACTGCAGGAACGCCCGGAGTTTGGGGCCGGCGCGGATGTGGACGACGAGTTCCGGGATTGGACCACGGGCATGGTCCCCAAGGTCAGCGGGCGCCGGGCCGCACCCGGAAGCCCCGAGTAAACTACAGCGGAATAATTTCCGGCCGGCAGCGTTGTACCCGGCGATAGATGCAAATGCATCTAAATTGGCCTATACTGGAATCCAGGCCAGCAAGTGCAAGCAACGGAAGGGCACATCATGCAGATCGGTGTTTTCAGCGTCAGCGACATCACCCAGGATCCCACCACGGGCCGGATCCCCACCGAGAACGAGCGCATCAAGGCCTCGGTCGCCATCGCCAAAAAGGTCGAGGAAATCGGCATGGATGTCTATGCCCTGGGCGAGCACCACAACCGGCCCTTCTTTTCCTCCTCCCCCACCACCACCCTTGCCTACATCGCGGCGCAGACCGAACGCATCACCCTGTCCACGGCCACCACACTGATCACCACCAATGATCCGGTGAAGATCGCCGAAGACTTCGCGATGCTCCAGCACCTGTCCGACGGCCGGGTGGACCTGGTCCTGGGCCGCGGCAACACGGCTCCCGTATACCCGTGGTTTGGCAAGAACATCCAGGACGGCGTGGAGCTGGCGATTGAAAACTACAGCCTGCTGCGCAAGCTGTGGGACGAGGACACCGTGAACTGGTCCGGCAAGTTCCGCACCCCGCTGCAGAACTTCACCTCCACCCCCCGTCCGCTCGACGGCGTCGCCCCCTTCGTCTGGCACGGCTCCATCCGCACCCCGCAGATCGCGGAGGTGGCTGCCTACTTCGGCGACGGCTTCTTTGCCAACAACATTTTCTGGCCGAAGGAGCACTACCAGCAGCTGATCGGGCTCTACCGTGAGCGCTACGAGCACTACGGCCACGGCAAGGCAGACCAGGCGATTGTGGGCCTGGGCGGACAGTTCTTTATGCGGAAGAACTCGCAGGACGCCGTCAAGGAGTTCCGCCCCTACTTCGATAACGCTCCGGTTTACGGGCACGGGCCGTCCCTGGAGGATTTCACGTCCCAGACGCCGCTGACCGTTGGCAGCCCGCAGGAAGTCATCGAGAAGACCCTGACGTTCCGGGACTACTTCGGCGACTACCAGCGGCAGCTGTTCCTGATCGACCACGCAGGCCTGCCGCTGAAAACCGTGCTGGAGCAGCTGGACCTCTTCGGCGAAGAAGTCCTGCCCGTCCTGCGCAAGGAATACGCGGCCCGCAAGCCGGCACACGTTCCCGGGCCCCCCACCCACGCCGGCCGGGTGGCTGCACTGCTCGCTGCCCAGGACACTCAGGTCCAGGACGCCGAAAAGTCCGCGGCGGAGGCGTGATGGCAGGCAAGAGTACAGAGTCGCCGGTCCGCCTCGCGGCGGAAACCTGGGAATCGCTGTTCCGGGCCCAGGTGGCAGTGATGCGCAAGCTGCAGGCCGGCCCGGCCTTCCGGAAGCTCGCGGTGAACGAGTATGACGTCCTG
>NZ_JBHVZR010000001.1:516089-547350 GCF_042879835.1 Pseudarthrobacter sp. NPDC058329 | reverse complement strand
GGGAATCGCTGTTCCGGGCCCAGGTGGCAGTGATGCGCAAGCTGCAGGCCGGCCCGGCCTTCCGGAAGCTCGCGGTGAACGAGTATGACGTCCTGTTCACGCTCTCCCGCTGCCCCACGGGGTGGCTGCGGCTCAACGAGCTCAACGACAACGTCCTGCTGAGCCAGTCCAGCCTCAGCAGGCTGGTGGAGCGGCTGGAGAAACGCGGGCTCGTGGCCAGGACGCCGGCTCCAGAGGACGGCCGGGGCGTGCTCCTGCAGTTGACGGACGCCGGCCGGGAGCTGCAAAAGGAAATCGGGCGCGAGCATGTCCGGGACATCTCCACGGTGATGGGTCCGGCCCTGACTCCGGCTGAACAGAAGGAGCTGCGAAGACTCACGGAGAAGCTCCGGAGCTCGCTGGGTCCACGCCCGCCACGCTAAGGCACCTTCGCCAGGAATCCGCAGTGGCCAGCACCGGACATTGCCGGCGCTGGCCCTGCGGAACCTTCTAGCCCAGTTCCAGCAGCCGGGCAGGGTCCTCCACCGGCAGGTCGCCGTTGACAACAGCGGTGACCTGGAGCTGGCTAAGCGTGAGGCTTCCCCCCACGGTGGAGAGGAAAGCCGTGTCGGCCGAGTCGCGGCCGGCCGTGATCCGCAGCATTGACTCCCGCGGGGCGAGCCCTGTGGGATCGATGACGTGCCAGGCCCCCTCAACGTACGCCTCTGCCACGGCATGGAAGTCCATGGGGCTCAACCCCGGTGCATAGACTGCGGCCAGCCTGGCCGGAATGTCCTTGGACCTCAGCAGCGCGATGGCCAGGTGCGCAAAATCCCGGCACACCCCACGCCGGCTGAGCAGGGTTTCCACGGCACCGTCCGTGCCCCGGGATGATCCGCTGAGATAGCGCAGCTCTCCATTCACCCAGTTCCTGACAGCGTTCAGCAGCGCGCCGTCCTGGACGCCGTCGAACTCGGCGTAGGCCGTGGGCAGGAGCCGGTCGGATTCCGCATAGCGGCTGGGCCGGACGTAGCGGATCCGGTCGGCGAGCTCCGCCTGCTCCGGCATGCCCTTCCCGCCCACGGTGGCGGAGTACTCCACCGTTACCTCTGCCGGCTCGGCGAACTCCATGTAGTGGAACCTGCCGCCGTGGTGGTCCGATACTTCGGTCAGGGGAACCCGCCCTCCCCCGGCTGTCACAGCCAGGGACTCCTCGAAGGAGGAGTAGCCGCTGTTCCGCGCTGCGGCGATGGCCATGGCCACCTTGGTATTGGCTGCGGTCTTGAAGACCAGTCGTGCGGAAACACTGCGTTCCATTGCTCTCCGGGGTGTTGGCGGTGGAAGAAAAGCCGCCGTTCCGCCGGGCACATGGTGGGGGCCGGGAACGGGACTAGTTTTTGATCTCCAGAGACATTAGCATCCGTTGGACGTTGGCGAATTCGGTGCCTTCCGAGGCGTACCTGGCCGCCTGGTCCAGAGTGTCAAACGCCTTGGCCGGAGCCACTTTTTCGTCCGGCGCAAAGGCCCGGACAGACACCACATCGCCAAAGGAGTAGTCGCCCTTCCCCGCCGGGCCGCGTACGACGTTGCGGAGCTCGCACGCCTGTCCGTCACCGCCGCCTACCACGTTGGTGATGCCGTAGGAGCCAAAGTAGCGGTAGCCCTGGATCACCCGGAACACCACCCTCGGCGGTATGGTTCCTTCCCCGCCCGCGGCGGACAGTTCAACGGGAACGCTGCTGACCACCGTATAGGGCCGCTTTGAGGCGTCTGGGCATTCGGCAAACGACGGCGGCAGTCCCGTGCGCAGCGCCGCCATGAAGGTGCCGTCAGGCTTCTTCACCTCGATTTTCAGCGCGCCGGGCAGCGTCCCTTCGTCCGGCGCGACGGTTTGCGCGATCCAGTCCTCCGGAAGATCGAAGCTGACGGTCCTGCCCGGATCCGAGAAGCTCTTCCAGGCCGCCGCTGTGGCAACGGCCTGCGGAGCCGTGGTTGCCGTCGCGCCCCCGGCCGTCGACGTTGATGCCGAGGCGGCCGCTGAGGCAGGAACGGTGGCTTCCGCACCTCGGGAGTCCGGCTGCGCTGTCCAGCCTGGCCCCTTGGACTCCGCCGTGGAGCAGCCTGCCAGGAGGGCGCCGGCCACCAGCAGCGTGCAGGACAGAAGGGTGGTTGTTGCCTTGCCTCTCATGCAGCCAGCCTAGTAGGCCGGCAGGGAGCCGGGAGTTACCGGGAGGGCGTTTCCTCCAACCAGCGGACAGCACACCGGTGTGTGTCGGTGTCGGGCGTGTTATGCGTGTACCGGGGACTAGGCTGGGGGCTATGGAAGAGCATCAGGGCGCAGCTGAAGAAGACCGGACGGACATTTCCGCCGTCGATATCGCTGACTGGCGGCTGCGGACCTTCGCGCTGTACGAGAACGTCCGCAGGCTTTCGCTGGAAAGCGCGGCAGAAGCGCATTCCTACTGGCGCCATCAGCGCGACCTGATGTTCGCCACGCACCCGGCGTCCGCCTTGACCGCCGCAGACAAGGCGCACTTCTCCGGGCTCAAAACCGCGGACTATGACCCCATCTACCGGTTCCACGTTCCGCTGACCCAGCAGGGCGCGGGCAGGCAGATCACCATAGAGACCGGCACTGACGGCGTTGTCCGCTTCGTCCGGCTGGGCACCTTTGACCTTCCGGAAGTAGGCCAGCTCGCGGTGTGGAAGCTGCAGGGCTACGGCGGTGGGATTTTTGTGCCGTTCCGGGATGCCACGGCAGGCCAGCCCGGCGGCAGCTACGGTGCCGGGCGGTACCTGCTGGACACCATCAAAGGCGCGTTCCACGGCGTCCACGGAAGCGGCCAGGACGCCACCTTCGTCCTGGACTTCAACTTTGCATATAACCCGTCGTGTGCCTACAACGAGGCCTGGGCCTGCCCGCTGCCAGGACCATCCAACCGGTTGGCCGTTGAAATCCCGGTGGGCGAGCTTTACTGACCGGAGCCGCTCAAGCTCCAGCACTGGGCTGTGCGCCCAGGCCCCTGACCCGTCCGACGGCGTCAAGCACCGCTGCTGCCGCCACTTCCAGGTCCGCTTCTGCCACCGCTGAATCGAAACTGAACCGGACGGCCGTCTGGGCCACTTCCGCGGAGATTCCCAATGCTGTAAGTACCGGCGACGGCGCATCAGAACCGGCCGCGCAGGCTGAACCGCTGGAGCACACAACGCCCTGGCGTTCCAATTCAAGCAGCACCGATTCGCCACTGGACCCGGGGAAGCAGAAGGACGCCACGGAGGGCAGCCGCTCAACCGGGTGCCCGGTGAGGATGGCCCCCGGAACACCATCAAGTACAGCGCTGATGAACGTGTCCCGCAGGGCCGCCACCCGGCGTCGTTCTTCCACCTGGCGGGCCTGGGCCAGGGTGAGGGCGGTGGCAAGTCCCACGGCTCCCGCCACGTTCTCGGTACCTGACCTCCGGCCGCGTTCCTGGCCGCCGCCGTGGATCAGTGGCTCCATCCGGGTGCGGCTGCGGACGTACAGCGCGCCGGAGCCCTTGGGTGCCCCGAGCTTGTGGCCGGAGATACTCATCGCATCAACCGCGAGCGCCCGGGTGTCCAGCGGCAGCCAGCCGGCCGCCTGGACGGCATCGGTGTGGAACGGGATGCCCAGTCCATGCGCCAGGGTGGCCAGTTCTGCGATGGGCTGTACGGTTCCTACTTCGTTGTTGGCATACATGATGCTGGCAAGGGCGGTTTCCGGCCGAAGCACCGCCCGGAACGCCTCCGGAGTCACCAGTCCTTTATCGTCTACAGGAACCACATCAACAGCGAAGCCGTGGAAGCGCTCCAGGTACCGGGCCGACTCCTCCACTGCGGGATGTTCGACGGCGCTGATCACCACCCGGCTGAGCCGCGGATCTGCCGCCTGCCGGGCCAGTGCAATCCCTTTGACGGCGAGGTTGTCCGCTTCCGTTCCACCGGCCGTGAAGACTATTTCGCCGGGCCGGCAGCCCAGGATGCCTGCGACAGACCGCCGGGCACCCGCGAGCGCATCGGCGGCTGCCCCGCCCAGGGTGTGATGGCTCGACGGGTTGCCGAACTCGCCGGTGAGGTATGGCCACATCGCCTCCAGGACCTCACGGCGGACGGGAGTGGTGGAGGCTGCGTCAAGGAAGATCATGGGAAGTCACCCGACAGTCAATTCGACGTCCAGCCCGAGGTCCAGGGCCGCCACGGTGTGGGTGAGGGCACCCACGGAAATGACGTCCACTCCCGTAGCGGCGATGGCTGCCACAGTCGCAAGGTTCACGTTTCCGCTGGCCTCCACGCGGGCCCGCCCGGCCACCAGTGCCACACCTGCATCCAGCTCCTCGAGGGTGAAGTTATCCAGCATGATGGTGTCCACTCCGGCGGCCAGCACCGGCTCGATCTGGTCCATGCGGTCCACCTCCACCTCCAAGTGCGTGGTGTGCCCCAGTTGCGCCTTGGCTGCGGCGAGGAGTTCCGTGAGGCGGGCGGGGTTGCCGCCCGTCATCACGGCGAGGTGGTTGTCCTTGGCCAGGACGGCGTCGGAGAGGCTGTACCGGTGGTTGGCACCCCCGCCGCAGCGCACCGCGAACCGCTCCAGGATCCGCAGCCCGGGGGTGGTTTTGCGGGTGTCGGTGATCCGGGCGGACGTGCCCTCGGTCAGCCGGACGAATTGCGCGGTCCTCGTGGCGATGGCGGACATCCGCTGCACCAGGTTGAGTGCCACGCGTTCGGCGAGCAGCACGGACCGGGCGCGGCCGCTGACCCGCGCAAGGTGCGTGCCGGCGTCGAACGTTTCCCCGTCGGCGAGCAGCAGCTCCACGTCCGTTTCCGGGTCCACCAGCAGCATGGCGTCCCGGAACACCGTGGCGCCGCTGAGGACACCCGGCACTCGTGCGTTCAGAACGGCAGTGGCCCGGGCCTCGGCGGGAATCAGCAGCTGGGAGGTGATGTCACCTGCCGGGGCGTCCTCGGCGAAGGCACGTTCCAGGATCTCCCGCACCGGCGCCGGCGGCAGCGTCAGGTCCAGTCGCGGGCGGGGAGCGGTCAACGCTTCCAGCACGGCGTTTTCGGCTGTGGACAAGTCAGTCATGGACAAGGCTCGCTTTCGGGCGGGTTCGGGAAGTTTCGGCAAATTCATCAGCGATGCCGGCAGCATCGGCCGGGCTGTCGCTCCGATAGTGGGCGCCGAGGGACTCCATGCGCTCCCGCGCCGCGGCCACCAGCAGCTGCGCGGCCAGCAGCAGGTTTCGGTCCTCGTGTTCCCGGACGTCCCCACCAGCAGGAACAACGTCAGGACGGACGACGCCGGCCCACCGGTCAAGAGCCTCGGCCGCTTCCGCCAACAGCACCCCATCACGAAGCACCCCGGCCTTGGCAGTCATAAGCCGGCGAAGCACCTCCCGCGAAAACGGTTCAAGGTGATCGAAGGAGCGTCCGATGGGTTCAGGAACTGTTGCGGCTTTCCACCCAGCGGATGCAGGCTGCGCCGCGTCGGATCCACGCGGGAGTTCCGGAGGTCCCGAAAGCGCCGTTGTCGCGTGAGCGCCCGCACCGGCCGCCGAGCTTGCGAGGCGATTGCCGGTGCGAGGCGGGAGCGCAGGCGCCGAGGGGCCTGCGGAACTCCCGCTTAGAAAGTCCTCGATAGCGCGCCGGCCGAACACGAGTCCTTCCAGGAGGGAGTTGCTGGCCAACCGGTTAGCGCCTTGGACTCCTGTGCAGGCCACTTCCCCGGCGGCGTACAGCCCTGGCACCGTGGTCCGGCCGTGCGCATCAGTGGCGACGCCGCCCATCCAGTAGTGCGCCGCCGGTGCCACCGGGACGAGTTCACGCGTCCAGTCGATGCCGGCGTCCAGTGTCCGCTGCGTGAGGGTGGGGAAACGCCGTGCCAGGAAGCCTGCGCCATTGATGCGCTCAACGTCGCGGGCGTCCAAGTACACGTGGCCGTTGGGGTCGCCAAGCTTGGCCAAATGCAGGGCGATGCTGCGGGATACGACGTCGCGGGACGCAAGTTCAGCGTCCGGATGGTAGGCACGCATGAAGTGCTTCCCGTTCCCATCGGTGAGGACCGCCCCTTCGCCACGGACAGCTTCGGAGATCAGCAGCGGATCCCGGTCCAGGCAGGGTGTTCCCGCAGGGCCTGCCGACGGGCTGGAAACCAGGCAGGTGGGGTGGAACTGGAAGAATTCCAGGTCGGCTGTTGCCGCTCCTGCGCGGACGGCGAGCGCAAGGCCGTCGGCGGTGGCCACCGCGGGATTGGTGGTCCGGGCGAACAGCTGGCCTGCTCCCCCGGTTGCCAGCAGGACGGCGTCACCGTGCACCGTGGCCCTGTTCCCGTCCTGAAGGAACTCCACGCCGGCCACTTTGCCGTTCTGCTGCAGGAGGGATGTTGCGTGGGCAGAAGTCCGGACCGTCAGGACCCCGCCCGCCTGCCGCTCGAGCACTGCGTGGATCAATGCTGCGGTTACCTTCGCCCCGGTGGCGTCGCCGCCGGCGTGGAGGATGCGGGGTGCCGAATGGGCTGCTTCCAGTCCCAGGGCCGGGCCGCCGTCGGCTGCTGCATCAAAGTGGACGCCAAACCGCTGCAGTGCTGCGATGTCCCGGCTCGCTTCGGCGCACATCAGCCGGACGGCCTCTTCGTTGCAATGCCCCGCTCCTGCCTGGAGTGTGTCTGCGATGTGGGCTGTCACCGTGTCGCCCGGAGCGGGACCGTCCAGCACAGCCGAAATCCCGCCCTGCGCGTACCAGGTGTTGCTGTCGCGAAGCTGCCCCTTGCTGAGGAGCACCACGTCGGCCCCGGAATCCGTTGCCAGCAGGGCGGCGTAGAGCCCCGCGATGCCGCTGCCGACGATGATCAGCCGCGCACGCGCCGCAGTGCTGCCGCGGCGGGTCATACCGCCGGCTCCGGACGGCGCGCATCGCTCCCGGGCGGGCTGGGCGGAGGGCATTGTCATGACGGCCTGGCCGCGAGCATGCGCTCGAGGGCTGTCCGGGCGTGGTCCTGTACTGAATCCGCGACCGTGATCCGGTTGACGATGCGCCCGGCTACAAGTTCTTCGAGGACCCAGGCAAGGTAGCCGGGGTGGATCCGGTACATGGTGGAGCAGGGGCAGATAACGGGGTCCAGGCAGAAAATCGTGTGCTGCGGGTACTCGGCGGCGAGCCGGTTCACCATATTGATTTCGGTGCCGATCGCGAAGGTGGCGGGCTCCGTGGCCGCGGCGATTGCCTTCTGAATGAAGTCGGTGGAGCCGGCGGAATCGGCTGCGTCTACCACTTCCATGGGGCACTCAGGATGGACGATCACCTGGACTCCGGGAAAGTCCGCCCTTGCCTTGTCGATCTGCGCCACGTTGAACCGTTTGTGCACGGAACAGAACCCGTGCCACAGGATGACCTTGGAATCGATCAGGCCCTGTTCGTCGTTGCCGCCCAGGTCCTTGCGCGGGTTCCACATGGGCATCTGCTCCAGGGGCACGCCCATCGCCTTCGCGGTGTTGCGGCCCAGGTGCTGGTCCGGGAAGAACAGCACGCGCTGGGCCCGCTGGAAAGCCCATTCGAGGACAGTCCTGGCGTTTGAGGAGGTGCAGACGATACCGCCGCGTTCACCGCAGAAAGCTTTCAGGGCTGCGGAGGAGTTCATGTAGGTGACCGGCATGACCGGAACCCGGCCCTCGGCGTCGGGCTCGGTGCCGTAGATTTCCTCGAGCTGCTCCCAGCACTCGGCAACGGAGTCTTCATCAGCCATGTCCGCCATGGAGCAGCCCGCGGCCAGGTTGGGGAGGATCACTGCCTGTTCCGGCGCGGAAAGGATGTCAGCGGTTTCGGCCATGAAGTGGACGCCGCAGAAGACGATGGCCTCGGCGTCCGGCCGGGTCAGCGCCGCGTTGGCCAGCTGGAAGGAGTCACCCACGAAGTCTGCATACTGGATAACTTCGTCACGCTGGTAGAAGTGCCCCAGGATGACTGCCTTGTCCCCCAGTGCAGCCTTTGCTGCCAGGATCCTCCGGCCCAGTTCGGCGTCACTGGCGCGCTTGTACTCGTCCGGCAACTGTCCTTGGCGCGGGGTTGCCGGAGGTGCCACGTCCGCGCTGGAGGCACCCGGACCGTAGGCGGGGATGCCGGCAAGTGCCTCTGCGAGGTCGTAGTCCCACGGCCCCTTGGCCAGCGCCGGGCTGCACGTGCTGCCCTTTGCGGTTGCGCCTTCTTCGGCCTGTTCACGCGTGATCAGCTGGATTGCTGTGTTGACGCTGCTCATGGTGTGCTCCTGTTATCTGGGTCAAGGCCGGGCCGGCCGGTAAAGCGGTAGAGGCGGGGCGGGCGGTGCTTGCCGCCCTGGAGGTACTCTCCGGTCTCCTCTATGTCGGGGGTGGATTTGAGCTGCCGGCGGAAGTTGGCGGGGTCGAGTTGCCGGTCCAGCACGGCCTCGTAGACTTCCCGGACCTGGGCCAAGGTGAAGTATTCGCCCAACAGGTGGTACGCCACGGAGCCGTAAGCCAGCTTGTTGCGCAGACGCCAGAGTGCGTAGTCCACGATGGCGTTGTGGTCGAAGGCGAGTTCCCCCAGCCGGTCCGCCCGGAACCACCGGACGTTCTCGGACTCGTCCGCCAGCGCGGCTTCGGTGGGTTGGACCAGGGCCCAGTAAACGATTGACACCACCCGCTGGGTGGGCGAACGGTGCAGCCCGCCGAACGCATACAGCTGTTCAAGGTAGCTGGGAGCGAGGCCTGTGGTCTCGATCAGGTTCCGTGATGCCGCGTCCTGCAGGGATTCGGAGTGGCTCAGCGGACCGCCCGGCAGCGCCCACAGCCCTTTGTACGGCTCCCGGATCCGCCGCACCAACGGCAGCCACAGGGTGGGCCGGCCCGAACTTTCACTGGGGCGCAGCGCGAAAATGACAGTGGAAATGGCCAGGGGCGGCGGAGCCGCCTGGCGCTCAGAGACATTGGCTGAGCTTGAGTACACGTTCCACCGCCTTTCGGATTCGAGGACACCCGCAGATGCCCGCTTAGTTATAGTCATCCTGACCAAAACTAATTCTACGGGGAGCTGCCACGTATTTGCCAATGTTTCAGCGGGCTGGGGTTCTCCGGCGCCTGGAAGGGCAACCGGCGTCGACTACGCGGCATGGGACAGGAGACGGTAAATTCGATAAGTCCCACAAGGAGCAGCCATCCACACCCCAAGAAGGTCCAGCAGCAAAATGACGATGAAGTCCACCGAAGTACACCCGCAAGGCCACCTGGGCCACAGCATGAAACCCCGCCAGCTCACCATGATGGGCCTGGGCAGCGCCATTGGCGCAGGGCTGTTCCTGGGTTCGGGGGCAGGCGTGCAGGCGGCCGGTCCCGCCGTGCTCATTTCCTACCTGGTGGCAGGCACGCTGATCATCCTGGTGATGTGGGCGCTGGGCGAAATGGCTGCCGCGAACCCGAACAGCGGCGCCTTCTCCGTTTATGCCGAGCGGGCCCTTGGAAAAACAGCCGGCGCCACCATCGGCTGGCTGTGGTGGCTGCAGCTGGTGGTGGTGATTGCCGCCGAGGCACTGGGAGCTGCCGGGCTTCTCTTTACGGTCTGGCCGGTAATTCCGGTCTGGGCACTGGCACTGGTCTTTATGGTCGTCTTCACCGCCATCAACCTCACGGGCGTCCGGAACTTCGGTGAATTCGAGTTCTGGTTCGCCATTCTCAAGGTTGCAGCGATCGTCCTGTTCCTGGTGGTGGGCGCCGCACTGCTGCTGGGCCTGCTGCCCGATGTGGCGTCCCCCGGCCTGGCCAACCTGACGGCAGACTTTGCCCCCGCCGGACTGGGCGGCATCGCCTCCGCCCTCTTTGTGGTGATTTTCGCCTTCGGCGGCACCGAGATCGTATCCGTGGCGGCGGCGGAGACGGAAGATCCGGAACACAGCGTGGGCAAGGCCATCAGGACTGTCGTGTGGCGCATCCTGGTGTTCTACATCGGGTCCGTTTTTGTGATCGCCGCTGTCCTGCCGGCCACCGCGGAGAGCCTGGCCTCGCCGTTCGCCGGCGTTCTGGACGCGGCCCGGATCCCCGGTGCCGCGACGGCAATCACCCTGGTGGCCGTCGTCGCGCTCCTTTCCGCGCTGAACGCCAATCTCTACGGAGCGTCACGCATGGTCTATTCCCTCGCCGAGCGCGCCGAAGCCCCGCGGTTCCTCACGCGGCTGAGCGGCGCCAGTGTGCCCATGCTGGCCGTCGGGGTATCAGTGGCGTTCGGTTTCGTCGCCACGGTCCTGGAACTGCTCTTCCCGGACCGGATCCTTCCCGCCCTCTTCCAGCTGGTGGGATCCACCTGTCTGGTGGTGTGGGGCAGCGCACTGGTCTCCCAGCTGATCCTGCGGCGCCGGGCGGACCGGGAGGGCACGCCGCTTCCCCTTCGCATGCAGGGCTTCCCCGCCCTGACCGTAGTGGGGCTCGTCCTGCTGGGCCTGATCTTCGCGGTGGGCTTCAGCGCCGAGAGCAGCCGCATCCAGCTCTTCAGCACCATCGGCCTGATCGCCGGCATCGCCGTGGCCTGCGCTGTGGGCGCGAGGCTCACCGCCGGGCCCCGGCAGGTAGAGTAGTCCCGGAGTACGAGGTTCCGAAGCGCCGGGTCCGCCCGGGCGCCGTAGTTGATGAGGACTGAAACCATGAGCGGCAGGCACACCGGCGAGCAGCATTCGCACACAGTCGAGGGAACAGACCCCCAGTTGTACGTGGGTGTGCATGATCCCGCCGTGGATGCCGGGCTCCGGCCCGTCCTGCTGCTGCACGGCTTCTCGTCCTCCAGCAAGCTCAACTGGGAGGACACCGGCTGGGTGGCTGCGCTTCTCGACGCCGGCCGCCGCGTCATCACGGTGGACCTGCCAGGACACGGCCGCAGCGGGGCGCCGGAGGACCGGGATTCCTACTCCCCCAGCAGGATCCGCGCGGACCTGCTCCAGGTAGCGTTCGACGCCGGCGTGCGGCCTTTGCAGGACGGTGACCCTTCCAGCGGGCTGGACGTAGTGGGCTACTCGCTCGGCTCCCGGCTCGCCTGGGAGTTCGGAGCCACGCAGCCGGAGATCGTGCACCGGCTGGTGCTGGGCGGGCCGAACGTCGCGGATCCGCTCGCTGCCTTCGACCTCGTTGCCGCGCAGGATTACCTCGCGGACGGGACCCCGATCGCCGACGAGTCCACCGCCCGGCTGCTGAAAATGGCCCTGCTGCTGCCCAGCAACAACATCTTTGCGCTCCTCTCCCTGGTGGAAGCCATCAAGGCCGAGCCCTATGACCCCGCAGAGGCAGTGCCCCACGTGCCGGTGCTCCTGGTGGCCGGCGACAAGGATGAACGCGCAGCCAGCCTGCCGCGACTGGCCGGGCTCGCCAGCAACGCCGGCGCGATGGTTGAACAGGTCATGCTGCCGGGCCGGAACCACACTAACGCCATCACCAGCCGGGCCTTCAAGCAGGCAGCCATCACTTTCCTCGCAGTCTGAAAAATCTCCGGCCGCCGCCGCCCGCTGCCTCCCTGCTGCCCTTTCCCCGGCGGTAGGCTGAAGCAAGGGCTGGTATGAGCCGGGAGGGAAAGATGCTGACGCGCTTCGAAGACCGCACGGAGGCCGGCGAAAGGCTGGCCGCCGTACTCGCACAGTTCCGTGAGCAGCCCGGCACCGTGGTCCTTGGGCTTGCCCGGGGTGGCATCCCGGTAGCGGCTTCCGCCGCAAAGGCCCTCTACCTCCCGCTGGGAGCTGTCCTGGTGCGCAAGCTCGGCATTCCGGGACACCCGGAAACTGCATACGGAGCCCTGGCATGGGCCAGGGGCCGGACCGTCCGCCTGCTGAACAAGCCACTGCTGGACCGGGTACTGGAGCACGGCGTGCGCCAGGAGCTGCTGGACGACGTGGAGCACCGCGAACGCGCCGAACTGCTCCGCCGCGTTCAGCTGTATCCGGGCATAGACTACGACCTGACCGGCAAGACAGTCCTGCTGATCGACGACGGCCTGGCCACCGGCGCCACCATGCGCGCCGCCGTCGAGGCTGTCCGCGAGGGCGGAGCGAAAACTGTAGTAGCTGCCGCCCCTGTCGGTTCCCTCGAAGCGGAGGCCTCCGTGGAGCGGGTCTGCGACGCGGTGTTGTGCCTGCATCTGCCGGGCAAGTTCCGGGCCGTGGGCAGCTTCTACCAACACTTCGAACAGCTCACGGACGATGACGCCATCAGCTTCCTGAAGCAGTAACAGCGTTCCCTGGCCTTACGGCTGGTACGACGGCGGGCCCGGACCTATGTGGTCCGGGCCCGCAGCCTTACAGGGAACGGTTGGTGGGCCGACGCCGCCAGGGAGACGGTGGGTGGGCCCACGCCATCAGGGTTCCCTTGCCGAAGCGGAGCCAGGCCAGGGAGACGGTGGGTGGGCCCACGCCGTCAGGGTTCCCTTGCCGAAGCGGAGCGAGGCCAGGGAGACGGTGGGTGGGCCCACGCCGTCAGGGTTCCCTTGCCGAAGCGGAGCCAGGCCAGGGAGACGGTGGGTGGGCCCACGCCATCAGGGTTCCCTTGCCGAAGCGGAGCGAGGCCAGGGAGACGGTGGGGTCAGTGGTGGCTGACGCCCAACGGACGGCCCTTGGTCTCCTTGGCCAGCAGCACGCCGATGGCCGAGATGACGCAGAGAACCATGATGTAGATGCCGATGGATCCGGCCCACTTGGTGGTCTGCAGCAGGGTTTCGGCGATGGTTGCGGCGAAGGCGCCGCCCAGGATGGCCCCGAACGCGTACCCGATGGAGATGCCGGAGTACCTGACGTTGGCCGGGAACATCTCGGCGTACATGGCGGACATGGGCCCGTAGGACAGGCCGAGGCCGATGGTGAGGACAAACAGAGCCACCCCGTACAGCCAGATGTTCCTGGTGTCGATCAGGGCGAACATGGGAATCATCCAGGCAAAGATGATGGCATAACCGATGAGGAACGTCTTGACCCGGCCGATACGGTCCGAGAGCCAGCCGCCGGCCAGGGTGAAGATCAGCCAGCCGAACGATGCCAGCGTGGTGGCCAGGAGGACCTGGGGTGTGGGCATCTGCAGTGTCCTGGTGGCATAGGCGATAAAGAAGGCGATCAGCAGGTACCCGGCCGCGTTATTGCCGATGAAGATCAGGGTGGAGTACAGGACGGGCAACTTGTGGTTGCGGACCAGCACGCCCAGCGGTGCCTTGCTTTCCTGCTTCCGCGCGGCCATTTCCTGGAAGACCGGGCTTTCAGCCACAGCGCGGCGGATCAGGTAGCCCACCACGATCAGGACGATGGAGAGCAGGAACGGGACCCGCCAGCCCCAGGCTGCAAAGTCCTCCCTGGACATGCTGCTGTTCAGGAAGAAGAGGAGGCCGGTGGCCAGGATCATGCCGATCGGAACACCGATCTGGGGGTAGGCACCGAAAAGGCCGCGCTTGTTCAAGGGCGCGTGTTCCACGGCCATCAGCGCTGCGCCGCCCCACTCACCTCCTGCCGAGAAGCCCTGGATGATGCGCAGGGTGATCAGGAGGATGGGCGCCCAGGCACCGATCTGCGCGTAGGTGGGGAGCATGCCGATCAGTGCGGTGGCCGCGCCCATCATCACCAGGGTGAAGACCAGCATCGCCTTGCGTCCAAGGCGGTCGCCGAGGTGTCCGGCCACCACTGCGCCAAGGGGACGGAACAGGAAGCTGATGCCGATCAGCGCAAAGGAGAGGATTTGCGCCAGGCCGGGGTTTGACGCGTTCAACGGCGCCAGGAAGAGGGGTGACAGCAGCGTTGCGGTCAGCTGGGCGAAGATGAAGAAGTCGTACCATTCGATGGTGGTGCCGACCAGGGTGCCGGCAAGGACTTTGCGTTCCTCGCGCCGGGTGCTGGGACCGGCGAGCGTATCCACCTTGGAAGGTGTGGTCATTGAAACTCCGTTGTTTTATTGGCAGCTGGGCTGCCGGGACGCCTTCAGGATTACCGACAGAACGGTCAGTTAGTAAGAAGGGTACTACGAAAGTGTGAGACAGGACACGCTTCTGCGAATTTCCGGGCCCACGCGGTTGGCTGCCCTCATTCACCGGCCAGTGGACCCCAGTGACCGTGAGTTCTATATTGGAACTGCCGTTTCTTATTGCGGACGCCCGGCCACTACTGGACTCCGCGCACGAGCCACGGCATCACCCTCCGAGCAACCTAGGATGGACTGCATGACCCCCACCGCCGCAGCCCCGGCCGGAGCAGCGCCGGCGCCGGCTTCGCCCTCCCAGACGCTTTCCCGCGGCATCCGCGCCCTCGAGATCCTCGCGGCCGCGCCCGGGCCGCTCACCATCGCCGAACTCGCCGACGCCATGGGTGTACACCGCTCCGTGGCTTACCGCATCCTGCGCACCCTCGAGGACCACTCGCTCCTGGTCCGTGACGACGGCGGACGGGTCCAGCCCGGTCCGGGCCTCGCCGTGCTGGCCCGGAGCGTTTCGCGGAACCTCCAGAGTGCTGCGCTTCCGGAATTGACGCATTTGGCCAACACCCTGGACATGACGGCCTTTGTGGCATTGTGGGACCACCACGACTGCATCACCCTGGTCACCGTTGAACCGCGGCACTCGGGTGCGACGGTGGCCCAGCATCCCGGCACCCGGCACCCCATCAATGCCGGTGCCCCTGGCATCGCCATTCAGTCTGCGCTCACGGAAGCTGAATGGGACCGGCTGGAGACGGGTGTTCCCTACCGGGCCGAGGCCGCCGAAGCCCGGCGCGCCGGTTACTCCGCCAGTCATGACGAGGTCATCGCCGGAGTCTCCTCCCTGGCCGCGCCCGTCCGTGTCCCGGGCGGCCGCCCGGCAGCACTCGCCGTCGTCTACATCCGCTCAGCCCACGATCCCTCAGTGGTGGGCGCGGCACTCGCCGAGAGCGCCGCACGGATCGAACGGCAGCTGGCCTGATCCGGCGTCGTCAATCCGGGCCTTCTCAGCGGCGGGCGCTCCTGCGTTGAAGTACGACGGCGGCCGCGCCTCCGAGGAGGGCCAGCGCGGCTGCCGCGCAGGCGGGAACGAGGAAGGCCGCCGCGTAGCCGTGGTCCTGCGCCAGCCGGCCGCCAAGGGATGAGCCAATCGCGGTGCCTGCCACGATGCCGCTGGCCAGGGCGGTCATTACCGTGCCCAGCCGCCCCTCGGGAGCCAGCACCCCGCCGACGGCGAAGACGGTCACCATCACCGGGCCCACAGGGACACCCAGGATCAGCAGCACTGCAACCATCGCACCCACTGACGACGGCACCAGCAGGAGCACGGCGAGTCCTGCCATCAGCGCAGCGGACACCACCCAGCGCCACGAAAGGCCGAAACGCTGCGGCCAGTAGGCAACCGAGAGGGCCGCGGCGGCGGAGCTGAGCCCCATCACGGCATACAGCAGACCGGCGATCTCGGACGTCGCGTAGCTGGCAGAAAACGAGCTCAGCGCCGCCTGGGTTGAGCCGAAAAACGTACCCATGCACACCATGGCAACCACCGGCAGGGCTACAGCGGCAGGCATTCTGACCCGAGGGCGGCGTTCTGCGGCCGGAACTGCGTGGCGTGCCGCCGGCACCACGCGGTGGGTGCGGTGGGCAGCAAATGCGGGCACCAGTGTGATGGTCATGGCTGCCGCCAGCGCAAGCGGAAGCCAGGGTGCCAGAAGGCTGGCAAGGATTCCCACCAGCGCCGGTCCCAGCACAAAAGTCACTTCGTCGGCAGTACTCTCGTACGAAAGCGCCGTGTCCAGGTCCCGCCTGTTATCCGGCGCATTGCCCCGCGAGGTCAGCGCCATCCACCGGACGCGGGCCAGCGGGCCCACCTGCGGGCAACTGGCGCCCGAAAGGAATGCGGCGGACAGCACGGCGGCAGGAAAACTACCGGACGCTCCCATGGCAGAGGCTGTGAGGATCAAGGCCACCACGGCCACGGTGTTAAGGGCGGCGGCCAGCAGAAGGACCGGGCGTTGGCCGCGTTTGTCTGCCAGGGCGCCCAGGACCGGAGCGCCGAGGGCGGAGCCAATGCCCACCGCACCTGCCGCCGTCCCGCCCAGCGCATAGGAGCCGCTGTTGGAGGTGACCAGTGTCAGGGTGCCCACCGTGAGCATGGCCAGGGGAAGCCGGGCAAAGAGACCCAGGGGGATGAAGCTGCGGCCGGCGAGATGGGGAAGCCTGGCGAAGCGCCCGCCCGAAGCAGGCTGTGTTGATGTTTGTGTGGCAGGTTCCGGTGCCGCAGGCTTCGTCGAAGCCGGGGGCTCGCCGGGTGAAAGGGAGGTAAAGGATTTCAATTCCGGGCTCGTTCAGTAATGCGCATCGTCCCTCCTCCCGATGCGCCGAACCCGGTAACTGTCCAAGTATATCCGCCGTGTCCGGCCCCCTCAGACCGCCACGTCCAGGGCTTCGGCTATCCGCAACGTGGATCCGTTCCTGGTCTTCAGTACCTGCAGCTGTGTTCCGATCCGTTGCTTCATCTCCCCCACATGGCTGACGAGTCCCACTACCCTGCCGCCGTCCCGCAGGCCTTCCAGGGCATCCATCACCTGTTCCAGGGATTGCTCGTCGAGGCTGCCGAACCCCTCATCCACAAAAAGTGTTTCGATTTCGACCCCGCCGGACTCCTGCTGGACAACGTCTGCCAGCCCGAGGGCCAGGGAGAGTGAGGCCATAAAGGATTCGCCACCGGACAAGGTGGAGGTGTCCCGGCGGTACCCGGTCCATTGATCCACTACTTCCAGGCCCAGCCCGGACTTTGCACCGCGCGCGGCCTTCGCGTCCGTGTGCTGCAGAAGGTACCGGCCGTCGCTCATGGCCACCAGGCGTTCGGATGCGGCCAGGGCCACCTGCTCCAGCCGCGCTGCCAGCACGTAGCTGTTCAGGCTCATCCGGTACGTGTTGTCTCCCCGGCCGGCCGCCGCGTCCGCCAGGCCGGAAAGCATGCGGGCACGCTCTGCGGGCCCCCGTGCGGACCCGGCCAGCTCCTCATAACCGGCACGGATTGAATCCAGCGACTCGAGGCAGCGCCTGGCCATGCCTGCCGCCAGGTCCGCATCGCGCGCTTCCTTCCGGGCGGCTGCAGCTTCAGCCTGCAGGACCGCGAGCTGCTGCTCATCCGGTGCGGGTCCGGCAGCCGCCTCCTCAAGTGCGAGCATAATGTCTTCCGATGCGAACAGCTCAGCCACTCTTGCCGCCTCGTCCTGCGCCGACCGCATCCCCGCCTCCAAGGCAGCGGCTTCACTGCTGGCCAGCAGGTGCTCCCTGGCCTCGTCGGCGGTGGCGAACCCGGCCGCCGGCAACGCCTGCTCCAGCTGTTCCACGGCCTCGGCGGCCTGGACTCTGGCAGCGCCGAGCTCAGCCTGGGCATCAACAGCTTTACCCAGCATCCCGGCAGCGCCCTCCAAGGCCCGCAACCGGTGGGCGAGGCTGCGGTGGCCGGCCCTCAGCCCGGCCAGTGCCTGATCGAGCGACGACGACTGCTCAGCCACGTCCTCCAAGGAGGAAGCCACCTGGACCAGCTCCGCCTGGGTGCCGGCATGAGAAGCCTGTGCAGCTGCTGTCTCCGCGTCGAGTGCTTCAGACCGCGACCGGGCGGCCGCGAGCTCGCCAACCGCCTGCCCGGCGTCGGCGGCAGCCCGGCCGGCTTCCTCGGCCGCGCTGAGGGCCTCCTCCTTGGAAGTTTCGCCGCCTTGGCCGGCAAGGACAGCCACCTCCTGGTTTGCCTCCACCAGCTTGTGGCCGGCCGCTGAAAACGCGGCCTCTGCGGCTTCATACAAGTGGTGGGCTGCTTCCTCGTCCCGGGCAAGACGGGGGCCACCCGCGTCCGCCGCCGCCGGCAGCGGGTGGTCAGGGCTTCCGCACACCGGGCACTGTTCCCCCGCAACCAGCTTCGCCGCGAGCTCGGCGGCGGCGTTCGCCAGCCGCTGCTCCCTCACGTCGAGCCAATGCCTTTTGGTCTCCAGCTGGTTCTCCCGCGCAGCTTCGTATTTCAGCATGACGGCGTCACGGGCCACCACTGCCGCAGCGTACCTGCGGACCACGTCCAGCAGTTCCTCCGCCGCCGTTGCTTCCTTCGCACGGAGGGCCGCCGCCCCGGCACGCGCTTCCAACGGCCCAAGCCGGTCGGTGAGGCGTGACCGTTCGGTGCGGAAGCTCTCCACACGAGTGGCAAGTGCAGCACCGGCTGCAGTGAGGTCCTCCTGTTTGGCTTTGAGCTGCTTGTGCCTGGACCGGAGCGCCTTGAAACGGTCTTCGTCAGGCAGCCTCGCTTCGACCACTGCAACCAGGGACCGGAGCCGGTTCAACTCCTCCGCTGCGCCTGGAACGGCCGTGGGGCCGGCCGGGTCAAGAGCGGCGTCTGCCGGGAATCCGAGGTCCAGCTGGGCCAGCTCGGGGTCTTCATCGGCGGCGAGGCGAAGCAAAGTGAAAGCTGATTCCGTCGCGGCTGTGGCACGCCGGACCTTGACCGCCCCTGCATCGACACTGCGCAGCTGTCCGGCCAGCACCTCCGCCTGGCGGTGCCGGCGAAGCCGGACGGTCACGCCTTCCAGGTGGGGCAGGGCTTCCTGCACGGCGGCCTGCCGCGTTGCCGCCTCCTCCAGCCTGCGGTGCCGGTCCCGGCGTGCGGTTTCCCCCTCTACGCGGCGGGTACACTCCCGGCTCGCCGATTCTGCGGTTTTCGCCTGGTCCGCCAATTCGCGCAGGCGTCCGGCGGCAGCATCCTTCAACCAGTCGAGCCGTGCAGGAGTATTGTCCAGCGCCGGGCCCTCGGCTTCCGGGAGCTGCAGGGTTGCCGCTTCCGACTCCGCCCGGGCCGCCAGGAGGTCGAGCTGGCCGGAAAGGACGGACACTTCCTCTTTCGCCGCCTGCGCCTGGCGGGACAGTTCCTGTTCAACTGCTTCAAACCGCTGCGTGCCAAAAAGTTTCTGCAGCAATTCGAGCCGCTCGGTGGCCTTCGACCGCAGGAAGGCGGCAAAATCGCCCTGCGGCAGCATCACCACGCGGGTGAATTGCTCACGGTCCATTCCCAGCAGTGCGAGTATTTCCGCCCCCGCCTCGTCATTGCGGGCCGACTTCTCAACCCACGCCCCGTCCACGCGTTCCCGCAGGAGCGTCTTGGCCTGCTGGGTGGTGAACCCGTTCCTGCCCCTGGCGCTGGGCTTCTCCCAGGCAGGCGACCGCGTGACCTCAAAGCGGCGGCCCTGGGCGGAGAACTCACAGCTGACTGCGGGTTCGTGGCCTGGTTCGGCGTGATCGCTGCGCAGGCGTTTGCCTTCCTGGCGCGCCCCGGGAACCGAGCCGTACAAGGCGAAGCAGATGGCGTCCAGCACGCTCGTTTTTCCCGCCCCGGTGGGGCCGTTGAGCAGGAACAGGCCGTGCGCGCTGAGCCTGTCGAAATCGATGTCCTCAGTGCCGGCAAAGGGCCCAAATGCGGAGATGCGGAGATGGTGGATCCTCATCTGGAGGCCTCCTGGAGACGTACGTTCTCCAACGCGCCGGCGAGCGCGGCATTCTCTGCATCGTCCGGGATGCGGCCGCGTACGTGTTCCAGGAAACCGCAGCAGACCGCAAGGTCATCAGGTGCTTCGGCGAGCCTGCTGCTGTAGGTGGAGGCGGCGTTGGCAGGTCCGCCCTCTGGATCAAACCCGAGCACCAGGGTGTCGGGGAAGCGTGAACGGAGGCGTTCCATGGCCCGGGCTGGACGCTGGGCATCCGTCAGGGTCACCTGGCAATAGGCGGTTTCAGCCCAGGTATGTTCGGGCGAGTCGAGCAGTTCGGCCAGGGGGCCGCGCAGCACCGCCAGGGTACGCGGGGCATCCCACAGGATCTCCTCGACACCGGCCACGCCGTCCGCACAGACGTCTACCAGCCACGCGCCTTTGTTGTGGGAGGCTTCGGAAAAGGAGTAGGCAAGCGGGGACCCGGAGTACCGGACCCCGGGGGAAAGGGACTGCCGCCCGTGCAGGTGGCCCAGGGCGGTGTAGCTGAAGCCGTCGAAGAGATCGAGCGGGACGGCGCCCACCCCGCCGATGCTGAGGTCACGTTCACTGTCCGAGCTGATTCCCCCACTGGCAAAGGTATGGGCGAGGACCACCGAGTGGACTGTTGCCGACGCTGACCGGCGTTTGATGTCCCTGCGGATCAGTTCCGTTGCGGCGCGGGTGACCTCGAAGTGGCTGGCAGTCTGGGCGCCCAGCTGTTCGGCCACAAGCCGCGGTTCGAGCCAGGGTATGCCGTAGATGGCCACTACCGCTCCGTCCTCCGAGGATGCACCGCCAACGGGCAGCAGAAGGGGCTGGTCCAGGTTTTCCAGCCTGGTCCGGAGGTGCACTCCGCCGCGCTCCAGCAGGCGCGAGGCGAACCCCAGCCGGATGGCGGAGTCGTGGTTGCCGCTGGTGAGCACCACCTGGGCACCCGCCGACGTCAGCCGCACCAGGGCGTCGTCCAGCAGGTGGACCACGTCCACACCCGGGAGGGCGCGGTCGTAGACGTCCCCGGCGATAAGCACAACGTCCACGGCGTGCCGGGCGACGGCGTCCACCAGCTGGTCGACAAAGGCCCGCTGCGCATCAAGCATGCCGACGCCGTGGAAGGACCGGCCCAAATGCCAGTCCGATGTGTGAAGTAGCCTCATGTTTCTAAGCTATCGGCTGCCACTGACACTTCCGGCAACCGCCGCAGTTGCCACTGTCAGCGCCGCCCGCCCTCGAAGAACTCCCGGGCTTCGCTGGCCTCGCCATCGGCCTCAGGCCCACCTGACTCAAGCCCGGCCGCGTTGTCCGCCCCGCCTACAGCAGGCACCTCAGATTGCACGGGTGCGCCGGCGGTGGAAGCACCGCCGAAGCTCCGGAACACCAGCCCGGCCACCGCAGCGCCCACCAGTGGAGCAACCACAAACACCCAAGCCTGTCCTGCAGCCCAGCCAGAGCTGAACACTGCAGAGGCAACGGCACGGGCGGGATTGAACGGCAGGTTACCAACGGAGAGGCCCAGCTGCAGGAGAACGGCAAAGGACAGGCCCACCGCCACCGGCGCGGCGGACCGGCCATTGTTGTCCCTGCCCGCTGTACCGAGGAAGACGGCGACGATGATTGCGGCCCCGATCATTTCCAGAAGGAGCACTGCCGCCAGCGGCGCCTGGATGATGGAGTGTTCACCAAAGCCGGCCGTCACGGTGTCGAAGGCGGTCCGGCTGTCCGCAATGCCGGGCAGCGTGCGCAGCACGCCGTAAAGGGCCAGTGCTGCCAGCAGTCCACCGGCCAGTTGCGCGCCGGCATATGCCGCGGCTGCACCGGCACGGATCCTGCCGGCGAGGAGATGGCCGGCTGTGATGGCAGGGTTGAAATGACCGCCGGAAACGTGCCCAAAGGCGAGCATGGCGGCTGTCACCGCAAGGCCTGCGGCAAGGGCGGCAGGCAACGGGCTGGACTGCGGAATGCTGAACAGCGGCACGCCGAGTCCGGCCAGGGTGAGGAAGAAGCTGCCGAATGCCTCCGCGGTCACCCGTGGCAGAAGCCCTGGCCGGGCTGTTTCAGAGCCGGACTGCTGCAGTGCGTCGTGACGGGCCGGGACAGGCGTGCTCATGGGGGCGACCTTCAGGTAGGTGGGCGGGGATTGCTTTTGGGCAACCCCGGAATTATTCCAGTGCAGGCTGTGCGTTCGCTGGACGGCGGGACGGCGGGTGTGTGCCGGCGCCGGCACATGTCAGGCAGCCGCGGTGCACCACGGTAAATTTACTGCATGAGCATCGAGCCGGACACGTCCACGCCGTCCCATAAGTCCCGCATCCACGGCTGCCTGCTGGGCGGTGCGCTGGGCGATTCCCTGGGCTACGCAGTGGAGTTCGACTCGATTGACCTGATCCGCAGCCGCTTCGGCGCATCAGGCCTGAGGGGCTTTGATGCCCTCGCAGGAACCAGCCATTTCTCCGACGACACACAAATGACGCTTTACACCGTTGACGGCCTGGTGGAGGCGCTGGAATGGGCGAACTCAGGGGTTGGTGCCGACGCCAACGCCTGCTTGTGGCTCGCGTACCTGCGGTGGCTCGCAACGCAGGGGGAAGCAGCCCCGGTGTCGGCCCCCGTGCCCCAGCCCCGCTGGATAGACGGACAGGCGGTGCTGCATCAGCGGCGGCACCCCGGCAAGGCCTGCATCTCCGGCCTGGCAACGGGCGAAATGGGTACCTCGATCCGCCCCGTCAACCGAGAGTCCAAGGGTTCCGGGACTGTGATGCGTTCAGCTCCGTTCGGGCTGATCCCGCACATATCGCCCGACGCCGTCTACAAGTTGAGTTCTGACGCCGCCTCCCTGACGCACGGCCACCCGTCAGCGCGCCAGAGCGCCGGCACGTTCAGCCTCCTCATCCACCGCCTGGTGGCCGGTGACGGGCTGCGGGAAGCGGCGGCGTCGGCAGTTGCCCACGCCGCCGGCTTCGATGGCGTGGCCCCCGAACTGCCTGACCGGCTGGAGGGCGCACTCCGGCTGGCCGGCAAGGGAATCGTGACGCCGGAGGAACTGGTCCTGGCGCTCGGCGAGGGCTGGGTGGCTGAGGAGGCACTCGCCGTCGCGCTGTATGCCGTTCTTGCCACCCTTCCGGACGATGGCGGGAAGGCGTCCGGCGCCACCGCGGCGGACCCGGTGCAGCACTTCCGCGATGCCGTGGCCCTTGCCGTCAACCACAGCGGCGACAGCGATTCGACGGGCTCGCTGGCCGGCAACATCCTGGGCGCCTTCTACGGCGAGGCGTGCCTGCCCGGCGATTGGCTGGCGGCCCTGGAGGCGCCGGAGGTCATCCGCGGCATGGCAAACCAGCTGGTGAAGGTCACAACCGGCGAAGGCTGATGTTGTTGCAGGCTTCGCAGACCTCCTCCGGAATCAGGCCGCGCCGCTGCAGGAACCCGAAAATCACGCAGCCAAGGCAAAAGCCGGCGAAGGCCTCAAGTGACGCCGCCACGGTAAGGATGGCCAGCACCGTCCAGGCCGCGGGCGCAGCGCCGGCCGTAAACAGGACGAGCGCTGCGGTGGAAACCACCGCTCCCATGCCCTGGGCGAAGCGCTTGGGTGGCCCGGGAACCAGCTTGACCCGGCCCAGCCGGGGCGCGATGACCTTGACAGAGAGGAGCGCGAGCGGAGATACCCGGGGCCCAAACAGCAGCCGGAGCCAGAATCCGACGGCGATGGCCAGCAGTCCCCATCCTGACCCGGCGGCCGCGGTGGCCAGTGCCAGCAGTACAACAAGGCCTGCCGTCACGCGTGCGGCATACTCGTTAACGGGGTTGGGGAAGGCAAACAGGGAGCGCATGAGCCAAGGCTAGGGGCGGCCGACGCCGGGTGGAAGCTTTGTTGCGCCCCGTGAACGTGACTGCGTGACGCCCTCAGGCGCTGACCGCTTCGGCGGCGAAGCTGCCCACCATCTGCAGGAACTCCCCCTCGGAGAGGACCTCGATGGCCTGGCCGCGGTCGTGGAGCTCCAGGACGCGGCGGGCCTTGCCCGTGAGCCTGCCCGAGCGGAGGTCCGAAGCCACAAAGCCGTCCCCCACCACCAGGACGGTGGTGCGTCCGGTGACGCGGCTTTCAGGCCGGGCACCAAGCTCCGCCGAGCGCACCTTCGCTTCCGGCCGGCCCATGGACAGCTGTCCGGTGAAAACGACCGTCTGTCCGTAGAGCGGGTGGCCGGGGTGGGCGTCGGGGTTGGGGTCCGGGTTCGCCCCCTCTTCCGGCCAGCCCGGCTGGAACGGCCGCACCAGCGCCGCTCCGCTGCCGGCGGCACCCGGGATCGCGGCCAGGCTGGGCTTGGACAATCCGTCTCGGGCCGGGTCGAAGGCTTCCTGGCGCGGCATAACGAGCCCCAGGGAAAGGTAGAGCTCGGCGATGCTGTTGGCTCCGTTGCGGCCGGCAATGTCGATGAGGATGCCGGCGCACGCCCGCGCATCTTCCGCGGCGTCGTGGTGGTTAACCAGGGGCACCCCGGCTTCCTCTGCGGCGAACGGCAGGGAGTTGGACACCAGGGAGTAGCACCGCCGGGACAGCATCACTGTGCAGACGTAGTCGTAGCCCGGGCCCGCCAGGCCGGAGACCTCCAGGCCTGAGCGGATGACCCCGAGGTCGAAGGCGGCGTTGTGGGCGGCGAGGATGTCATCGCCGATAAAGGCGCCGATCTCGGGGAAGAGCTCCCCAAAGCGCGGCATTCCCGCCACGTCCCGGGCGGTAATGCCGTGGATGCGGACGTTGTGGTAATCAAAGTGGTCGTAACTGGCGGGCGGGCGCATCAGCCACGAGGCTTCCTCAACGATCCGTCCGCCCCGGACCTTCGTCAGTCCTACGGCACAGGGCGAACCCCGAAATCCGTTCGCAGTCTCGAAGTCGATCGCCGTAAAGTCCAAACCCACGGGCCAACCTTACCTCTGGAGACTGTCCTTCCCGCGTCACCCGTGCGGCCTGTCATGGATATCACCCGTACGACGCCGGCCGCAGGGCTTCAGGGTGTTGCCCGCCGGAGCGTGAGGTAGGACGCGCCCGCCAGCGCGGCAGACAGCAACGCCGCCCAGGCGGCCATGGTGAGCGGGGTCTGCCGGCCGAACCACGCCCCGATGCTCCCCCGCCACAAATTCAGCGTTGCCAAGGCAACACAAGCGACCAGGAGTACAGCCGCTCCAATGAGTGCGGCAAGCAGCCCGGTGGTGCCCCAGCGCTTGTAGACCGTGGCGAACCAGAATCCGATGATGAACCGGCCGCCAACCGTGCAGGGTCGTTGCCAAGGGTCTTCCTGATGACGAGTTGCTGGAGGGGGACCGGAGCAATGTCCAGTCCCAGCCTGGCCGCGTCCGCCCGCTGCGCCGCACTGAGCGGTTCATCCACTGTGACTGACACCAGCGCGCCCAGTGCCTCCCGGTGCAGCACCTTCATCGATGAGGTGTGAGGACAGCACAATCGTGCGGGGGTGCTCGGTAAAGTCGGCCAGGAGCCGGTCGTAAAACAGCTGGCGGGCCACGGCATCCAGCCCCAGATAGGGTTCATCGAAGAACGTCAGGTCTTCCGGGATGCCAGGCCGATGATGACGCCTACAGCCGACAACTGCCCGCGGGAGAGCTTCTTGATCCGCCGCTTGACGGGGAGTCCGAAGTCATCGATCAGCCGCCCGGCGAAGGCCTGGTCCCACTGTCCAAACAGCAGCGCCGCTGCCTTGAAAGCATGACGGGGCGTGAAGTCATCGGGGTACTTCTGGGACTCGCGGATGAAGCAGATCCGGGACAGGACCCGGTCGTTCTCATAGGGCTGCTCCCCGAAAACGAGCGCCTTCCCCGAGCTGGGAAAAGCCTGCGCGGTCAGGATGGACATCAGTGTGGTCTTTCCTGACCGTTCCGCCCCAGCAGGCCATAGATTCTGCCCGACGACAGACTGACGCTTACATCGTCCAGTGCGAGGACATCCCGGTACCGCTTTGTCAGGCCCCTCGCCTCCACCACCGCTGCGTTCACAACGCCGCGCTCCTTTCCTGTTTGCCTTCCGCCGCCGCGGCGCGTTGTGCGCCCCGGGTGACCATGCTGCTGAGCTCGTCCGCCGGGATTCGAAGCTTGTGCGCCTCCGCTGCCAGCGGGCGCACGTACTGCTCAAAGAATTGTTCGGTCCGTCTCGCTACCAGGGCAGCACGGGCGCCCGTGGCAACAAACATGCCAATCCCCCGTCTTTTGTAGAGGATTCCCCCATCAACCAGGAGGTTGACGCCCTTCGCGGCCGTGGCCGGGTTGATCCGGTGGAACGCGGCGAACTCGTTCGTCGAAGGGACCTGGGATTCCTCGGGCAGGTTTCCGTCCACGATGTCGTTCTCGATCAGTTCGGCGATCTGCAGGAAGATCGGCCTGCTGTCGTCTATCACTCGCTCCGCCTTGGGTCTGCCTGGCCGAGGCACCGGCCTCGCTGGTTAGTTACTTATGTGACTAACCATACAACCGGGCGGAGGAGGTGCGTCAAGTACCCTTGAGGGGTGAACTTTCCTGTGATGAACGACTTCGCTGTGTCCATGCTGGGTGGTGCGGGACCGGTGCAGCCACAGCTGGCATCCTTCCTCCCCGACTGGCTGAACCCCCAGGTCTTCCTGGCCGACCCTGCCCTGGCACCCTGGGTGGTCCTGCTTGTTTGCGGCATCGTCTTCGCGGAAACCGGGCTTCTGGTGGGCTTCTTCCTGCCGGGCGACTCCATGCTTTTCACCGCAGGCCTGCTGGTGGCCACTGACACCATCAAGTTCAACGTGTGGTTTTTTGCGCTGCTGATCATTGTGGCGGCCATCATCGGCAACCAGACCGGCTACCTGATCGGCTCCAAAGCCGGCCCGGCCATCTTCAACAAGCCCAATTCACGCCTCTTCAAGCGTGAAAACGTCGAGAACGCCCACGCCTTCTTTGAAAAGCACGGCGGCAAGGCGCTGATCCTGGCGCGCTTCGTTCCGATCATCAGGACCTTCGTCCCCGTCATCGTTGGCGTCGCCCAGATGAACAAAAAGAAGTTCTTCCTCTTCAATGTCATTGGCGCAGTCCTCTGGGGCGGCGGCGTGACGCTGCTGGGCTACTTGCTGGGCGACCGCATTCCCTGGGTCCGTGACAACCTGGACATCATCTTTATCGCCATCGTCCTGGTCTCGGTCCTGCCTATCGGCGTCGAGGTCCTCCGTGGCCTGTCCGCAAAGCGCCAGGCGAAGGCCTACGGCACGGACCCGGTGGATGAGTTCATCGAGGAACACGCCCCCGAGGACGAGCACAAAACGCCCCGCGACATCCAGGGCACCCGCTAAGCAAGACGGCCACGGCGCGGGCCTGCAGGCCTTCCAAACATCAAAAAGCTGTGCTCCCCGTTTCGGCGGGGAGCACAGATGTTTAACTACTTAGGCACCAGCGGTCTGCAGCGCCTCAACAACGGCCGGCAGCAGCGCGCGGAAGGCCTTGCCGCGGTGGCTGATCGCGTTCTTCTCATCGGCCGACAGCTCCGCGCAACTGCGCTTCTCCCCCACCGGCTGCAGCACGGGATCATAGCCGAACCCCCCGGCCCCGCGCGGTTCGCGCAGGAGTACTCCCTCCAGCTGACCGTATTCCACCACCTCATGCCCGGGGCGGGCACTTGTACCCGGTACCGCCAGGGCGGCCGCGCATACGAAGGCCGCGCCCCGGTGCGCGTCCGGCACGTCGGCAAGCTGGTTGAGCAGCAGCCGCAGGTTCGCTTCGTCGTCGCCGTGCCGGCCGGACCACCGCGCCGAGAAGATTCCCGGCGCCCCGCCCATCACGTCCACGGCGAGGCCGGAGTCATCGGCGATGGCCACCAGGCCCGTCGCTTCAGCGACAGCGCGCGCCTTCAGCAGCGAATTTTCAGCGAACGTAATGCCGGTTTCGACGACGTCGGGGGCACCTGCCGCCGCAGCGTCGACCACCTGCGTGTCGACGTCGAGCCCGGGAACCTGCCCGCGCAGCAGTTCGCGCAACTCCCGGAGCTTGCCCTTGTTATGGGTGGCAAGCACCAGGCGCGGCGCGGAAGGCGCCTCACTCACAGGGTGTCCGCCAGGGTTTCCCGCTGGATGGCCGCGAGCTGGGTGGTGCCCAGCAGGGCCAGGTCAAGGAGTTGGTCAAGTTCGGTGCGGTCGAACGGAGCACCCTCGGCGGTACCCTGCACTTCCACGAACTTGCCGGAACCCGTGACCACCACGTTCATGTCGGTCTCCGCCCGGACGTCCTCAACGTAGGGCAGGTCCAGCATGGGAACGCCGTCGATGATGCCCACGGACACCGCCGCGATGGTGTCGACGAGGGGCTGGGCGTTCCTGGCGATCAGCTTGTTGTCGCGGGCGAACCTGATGGCGTCCGCGAGCGCAACGTAGGCGCCGGTGATGGCTGCGGTGCGGGTTCCGCCGTCCGCCTGGAGGACATCGCAGTCCAGCACAATGGTGTTCTCGCCCAGGGCCTTGGTGTCGATAATGGAGCGCAGGGACCGGCCGATGAGCCGTGAGATCTCGTGCGTGCGGCCACCGATCTTGCCCTTGACGGATTCACGGTCGGAGCGGGTGTTCGTGGCCCGCGGGAGCATGGCATACTCGGCCGTGACCCAGCCGCGGCCCTCCCCCTTGAGCCAGCGCGGAACTCCCGCCGTGAGGGACGCGGTGCACAGGACCCGGGTATTGCCGAACTCGATCAGGGCCGATCCTTCGGCCTGGTTGGACCATCCGCGGGTGATGCTGATGGGCCGGAGCTGGTCCGGGGCGCGGCCGTCGGCACGCACAATGGGCACTGCAGTTGTTTCAGAAGTCATGCCTTTAGCTTATCCACTGCCGGCTGCCGCCGGACGGACGCTGCTCAAATGGTGTAGTGCACCCCGGCCACAGCCACCGCGACGTCGCCGCCAAACACCGGCCTGGCCTCCGCCATGACCGTGGTGGGCGACGTCCACACGGGAATGTGGGTCAGCAGGAGCCGCCGCGCCCCGGCAGCGGCTGCGGCTTCCCCTGCGCGCTTGCCGGTCAGGTGGACATCCTTGATGCCATCGTCCCGGCCTTCCTCGAAGGCCGCCTCGCAGAGGAACAGGTCGGAGTCCTTGGCCGCCTCCTCCAGCCCGGTGCAGGAGTCTGTGTCACCGGAGTAGGTCAGGGTCCGGGAGACGCTGTTGCCGTCCTTGTCCGGCTCCACCACTTCCACGCGCAGGGCGTAGCACTCCTCGATGGGATGGTTCACCGCAAAGGGTGTCACGGTGAACGGCCCCACCGTGACGGCTTCGCGTTCTGCCCAGTTGGTGAAGTCGAACTCCTCGTGCATGCCCGGGTCCAGTTCCAGGCCGTAGGCGGTGGCCATCCGGTCTGCGGTGGCTGCCGGTCCCCATACCGGAATCCGGCCGCGGCCCCAGCCGCCCGGCTTCCACCGTACGGCAACGTGGAGGCCGCAGAGGTCCATGCAGTGGTCCGGGTGGAGGTGCGTCAGGAAGATTGCGTCGATGTCCTCAAGGTCGGTGTACCGCTGGATGGCACCCAGTGCGCCGCTGCCCAGGTCCATCACCACCTTCCAGGTCCGCTCGCCGTCGTTCGCCGTCAAGAGGTAGCACGATGCCGGAGAACCCGGGCCCGGGAAGGACCCCGTACAACCTACGATGGTGAGCTTCACTGGCCGGAACCCCCCATCACTGAACCGCCCACGAAGTTGGAGATCCTCGGGCGGCTCCGGGCGCCCTGGGCCGCGGCGATCATCTCGGGGGTAATGCGGGCCAGGCTGCCGGTGGGGTACTGGGCGGCCACGTGGTCAACATGGCGGACCGAGAGCACTTCGGGTCCAAGGAACCTGCGGGCCAGCGCCTCGAACTGGTGGGCGTCGCCGGTTGCCACAAAGTGGTGTTCCGGCGAAGTGTCCCCGGTGCGCTGCAGGTTATGGGTGGCCAGGGCGCGGTAAACGTCCTTCGCCGTTTCCTCGGCACTGGACACCAGGGTCACGTCCGCTCCCATCACGTAGGAAATAACGCCGGTGAGCAGCGGGTAGTGGGTGCACCCCAGGACGACGGTGTCCACGCCGGCGGCCTTGAGCGGGGCGAGGTATTCCTCGGCGACGGCCAGCAGGGCCGGGCCGGTGGTGATGCCGGCTTCGACATAGCTCACGAACTCCGGGCAGGCCACCGAGGTGATGTCCAGGTCCGGGGCGGCGGCGAAGGTATCCTCGTAAGCCCTGGAGCCCACGGTGGCGGAGGTGCCGATCACGCCCACCTTGCCGCTGCGTGTTGCGGCAACGGCGCGGCGGACGGCCGGCTGGATGACCTCGATGACCGGAATGCCGTACTTGGCCGTGTACCGCTCCCGGGCGTCACGGAGCACCGCGGCCGACGCCGAGTTGCAGGCTATGGTGAGCAGTTTGACGCCGGAGTCCACCAGTTCGTCCATCACGCCCAGGGCATTGGCCCGGACTTCCGCGATGGGCAGGGGGCCGTAGGGCCCGTGTGCCGTGTCCCCCACGTAGAGGATGGACTCGTTGGGAAGCTGGTCAATGATGGAGCGTGCCACCGTCAGGCCGCCTACGCCGGAGTCGAAGACACCGATGGGCCGTGATTCCACGGGGGCGGCCGGGAGGTCGCCGGCTTCGGACACCGCTGCGGCTTCAAGGGGCGGGTCCATGCTCGAGGCTGTTGTCATGATTATTCGAGGATAGGTCTTCCCCGCAGCGTCAGGCAGCATCTTGTGTCCTGTGACTCATGTCTAATTTGTCACAGGGCCGGGACGGGTACGCCCGGCCAGTCAACGGCGGGTGTCCAGGGACTGCAGCATGGCCTGGACCAGCGACTCCTGCAGCCAGGTGGCGAAGTTGTAGACCAGGGCCAGGTAGCTTTCAACGTCCTCGGCCTGGGACCAGTCCTGCATCAGGTGGACGTGCTCGGCGTCCTCCTCGTCCTGGATGTCCAGCCGTTCGGCCAGCACAAGCCGGACGTCGTTCAGGGCCATGGACCAGTGCCGCGCACCGTCAGCGGTCAGGACAATCTCGTCCCTGTCCAGGTCGAGGGCCGCCGCCCGAAGGGCGCCGATCTTTGTCTCCCGCAGCGACCGCTCGGTCAGCTGGCGAAACTCAAGGGACCCGGCGTCGTCATTCTGCATGACATTCGGCAGGAGCCGCTTCACAGCGCGGTCCGTGGGTACGGCCACGTCCATGTCTAGGCCGATCAGGGCAGCAAGCGGATCCTGTCCCTTCCGGTCCTCCGGCTGGAGCATGGAAACAACGTCGTCGATGAGGCTGCGCAGCAGTTCCCGTTCGGCCGGCTCCAGGAAACCGGTGATGCCTTTAAGTCCGTACTTGAATGCCTTAGCCACGTTTCCCCTTACCCTGGCCCGGCCCGCCGGACTTGCCTGCCTTGCCGCCTGATCCACCACTGGCCTTCTCCACCGTGGCCCAGAGCCCGAAGCCGTGCATCGCGACAGCGTGGCGCTCCACCTGTTCCTTGCTGCCGGAAGCGACGATGGAGCGGCCCTTTTTGTGGACCTCCATCATGAGCTTGTTCGCTTTGGTTTCGGGGTAGCCGAAGTAGCTCTGGAACACGTAACTGACGTAGCTCATCAGATTAACGGGGTCATTCCAGATCACCAGGTTCCAGGGGATGTCCGGTGCGGCAAGGAAGTCTGTTGACTCCGCTGTGCCGGTCCGGGTGCCCTCTTGCGTATCAGGGCCGAGCGCAACGCTTAAGGTCATATTTCCATTCTATGGGGAGGATGGGCCCACGCCGGATGGGCCCACGCCGGCGAGGGCCCCGCGGCGAAGCGAAGCGAGACGTGGGAGCCGGTGGGGAGGGCCCCG